>CAISKH010000582.1 GCA_903885865.1 uncultured Mucilaginibacter sp. | reverse complement strand
TGCTTTAATAATATATTCTTTAAAATATTAAATGTTACCTTGTTACATATTTTTTATTCTAAATTAATAATTCACTTTTGTTATTGAATTGTTGTAACTGTACTATAAAACTAAATCAGACATGGCCTGCTATGTTTCTGTATTTAAAGTTTTCATATCTTAATAATCTAAAAAAGCTTTGTTTTTTTGCTCTGGCTATAATTCCTTTATTAACCACTGCTCAGCAAAAAGACAGTTTAAAGGCTATTGCAGATACCGGTAAAAAAAATAATTATCAAATCGGAACCGTGACCCGTGTTACCGGCCAGGTTACTAATGCTTCGGGGCAGCCTCTTCCTTTTATCAGCATTGGCTTTACCGAAAGTAGTTTAGTAACCAGCTCTGATAAACAAGGCAAGTTCATTTTAAATGCGCCCGGTCTATTTAACAGCATCACTTTTTCCTATTTAGGTTATCAAACCGTAACTAAAACAATTAAGCCGGGGCAGGCTAATAATTTGAATGTACGCCTTCAAAGCAGCCAAACCCAGTTAAAAGAGGTGTTAGTTAGTTCAAGTAAAAGTAAACGGTACAAGAATAAAGGAAACCCGGCCGTTGAGCTTATACAGCAGATAATTGATCATAAAGGACAGAACAGGATGGAGAGTGCAGATTATCTTCAATATGACCAATACGAGCGAATTGATCTGTCACTTTTTCATCTTTCTTCTAATTTTATCAACGGCTCTTTTTTCAGTAAGTACAAATTTTTGCTTGATACAACACAGGTTATAAATGGACAAACCGAAAAGTCACTACCTGTCTACTTCAGCGAAAAATTCTACCAGTATTATTACCGGAAAAAACCGGCCAAATCTATACAGGTGCTGGATGGACAAAAGGAAATGAATATCATCAAATTTGTAGATACTGTCGGTCTGGATATGTACCTTAACAGGCTTTATGGTAATAATATAGATATTTATGAAAATAATATTTTTATCATTACCAACCAGTTTCTGAGCCCGATAGCCGACCATGCACCCGATTTTTACAAGTTTTTTATTACGGATACCGTACAGGCAGGCAACGAAAAATTGGTTGAAGTAAGTTTTACTCCCCGCAGTAAAGGCGACCTTTTATTTGAAGGCAAGTTAATGGTTACCATGGATGGGAATTATGCTGTCGAGTCGTGCGAGTTGAATGTTAATAAAAAAATTAATATTAATTTCATGCGGAGCCTGGATGTTAAGCAGGATTTTAAGAAGTATCCTGACGGGCGGTACTATCTTATAAAAAGTGATGTAACAGCCGATTTTGGTATTCTAAAAAACAGGGGTTCGGGAATTTTTGGTGAACGAACTGTGTATTATAAAAATTATAAATTAAATACTCCGCTTACTACAGATTTTTATGAAGGAAAAAGTGAGCAAACTGCTTTAAATTCCAACCGGCCCGACACCAGCTACTGGCAGCAACACCGCCCGGATACACTTACGTCCAGGCAAGCAAAAGTATATGCTGATATAAATAAACTGCAAAGCATGCGCTCATTTAAAAGGGCATCGTGGATCGCCTCAACAATTACCGGTGGGTATGGCGACCTGGGGCCTGTACAACTGGGAACAACAGATGCGCTTTATTCTTTTAATTCTGTAGAAGGCTCAAGATTCAGCCTGGGCGGCAGAACCAGCCCTTTATTTAATAAAAATATTTACTTTGAAGGTTATTTGGCATACGGAACTAAAGATGAAAAATTTAAATACTATGTGAATAGTTCGTATTCTTTCAACCAAAAGCCCTACTACCAGTTTCCAAATGATTTTTTGAAAATTAGCTATGAGTATGATACTGATATACCCGGTCAAAACTTTTTGATTGATAAGTCGCAAAGTTTGCTTTTATCATTCCGGAGAGGGACAAGCGATTTTTGGTTATACGATAAAATTTTCAGGCTCAACTATGTAAAGGATTATGAAAACCACTTTTCCTATAATTTTGAATTTAAGCACTGGAACCAGCAAGCTGCAGGTACGCTTAATTTCCAGCTTAATGACCAGGGTAACACCCTAATACCCGATTTAACCACCACCGAACTTAATATGGGCTTTAGGTACGCGCCTCATGAACAAATTCTTCAGGGCACTATGTACCGGCATACAATATATAGTAAATACCCAATCTTTGCTATCCAGATCAATCAAGGGTTTAAAGGAGTACTTAACGGGTCATATAGCTATACTAATGCAAGTGTAAACGTATTTAAGCGTTTTTATTTGTCGCAGTTAGGTTATACAGATATTACCATCCTGGGGGGTGTTTTACTGGGGCAGGTTCCGTTCCCGTTGTTAAATATAATGCCGGCCAATCAAACCTACCTTTATGATGAAGAAGAGTATAATATGATGAACTTTCTGGAGTTTGTAGGCGATCATTACGCCGGGTTAAACCTGACGCATAGTTTTGCCGGTTTCCTTTTAAACAAAGTGCCGTTAATAAATCATCTTAAATTAAGAGAATTTGTTTCATTTAAAATTTTATACGCGGGCCTGCGTAACGAAAACAACCCGCTCTATACAGCCGGTTTATATAAATTTCCAGTCGGCTCAAATGGCTCAGGGTCAACCTATTCGTTAGGCAGCACACCTTATATTGAAGCAGGAGTAGGCATAGGTAATATATTTAACTTCATCAGGGTAGATATGATTCGCAGGTTTAACTACCTCAATAACCCGGGCGTAACTCCTTATGGCATCCGGTTTAGTTTTCTCCCTGATTTTTGATAGATCAATTTTTTTATTAAGCTCACCGAAACCTGTTATAATTCAAAAAAAGAGCGGCTACATCTCACTTAACTATGCTGATTAATGCGCCGATGAAGCAGCTTGTTTAACGTTGGCAGCATAAAACAATTCTATGTGCTATTTGTAGTTTCTCTGTGTTAATATTAGACTTATGCAGCATAAAACAATATTAATAGTTGAAGATGATAAAAGTATTTTGCAAGTGCTTGAAAACGTTCTTGGTTTTAACAATTTCGAGGTAATAGGAATAAACAGAACAGATGATATACTTGAAACTATTAATAAATACAAGCCCGATCTGATATTGACAGATTATTTATTACCCGGCATGAAATGGGGGAAAAATTTGCCAGCTAATTAAAAGCAATGCAGAAACGTGCCATCTTCCGGTTATTTTGATATCGGCTTATCATGAGTTAGCCATATCGCTGGGCAGCTTTGGTTTCGATGCCTTCATACCAAAACCATTTGATATTAATAAGCTTGTTAAAACCATTAATAAATTATTAAATAGCAATTAGCTTTTGGTCACTAACGACGCGCACCATTACTTGTTTGTCCGGTTTTTTATAAACATGCAAATTGATGATGACCGGGTTATGGCACCCACAATAATCGGCATTTTATTTTGCGGAGAGGGAGGGATTCAAACCCCCGGTACCTTGCGGTACACCTGATTTCGAATCAGGCACATTCGATCACTCTGACACCTCTCCGTATATTACCTACTAACAAAAATCTTGCAGGATGTATTTTGCTTTTTTGGTGAAGAGCTAGTGATTTGTACTTTAGTTAAAAATCCTTCAAATTCACCTGTTGCAGCAGTTTTTTCTTTACGCCTCTATCAAATTTGATAAAATTCGACCAAATCAAGTGGTCAAATTTACAAATTTAAAATAAAATAGGTCTATGAAATTAACAGGATAAGAGACTCGTAATAAACCAAACGATTTTAGTACACTACCGGTTATCGGCGTTAGTGTTTTTTAAACATCTCCGCCTTAATTATGCTACCAGCAAAGAAAAAGCCCTAGGGTTGGAAATCGAAGCCCAAAAATACGGCGTGCGGTGTAAGGCTTATGGCGTGAACGTGGCGGATTTTGAGAAAGTTAAGGCTTGGGTGGAGGAAGTCAAAAAAGAATTTAACCAGCT
>CAISKH010000581.1 GCA_903885865.1 uncultured Mucilaginibacter sp. | reverse complement strand
GGCCCATGCCTGCAAAACTGCCCCAGGTTTTTAAATTATAATGCAATAAGCCGTCGCCCATTATGGCGGCAATGATCAGCAGGAACACCCATGCGCCCAGCATATTGTAAAACATGAACGGGATAGTACTAATACGCCGTAAAATATCCTTGGTTATCATAATGTAGGTAGAATACAATAAACTGGCCGTAAGCGCTAATAAGATACCCGCGTTAATTTGCAGGTGCAGCAGGTTTACCACCCCAACCAATACTACCATACCAGCAATGGCAATGCCTGTACCTATCCAAAATAATGAACCTGATTTTTTTTTGAACAGGATATAGCTTAAAAGCCCCACCCAAACGGGCGCTAAATTGGCTAACAAAGTAGATACGGTAGCACTTATTAGCTTAAGCGATAAGTTCCATACGGCTATATCGGCAGCGAAAACAACGCCGCCTATTAGGGCAAGTATAATATCTTTCCGGGCCAGTTTTAAATTTGTTTTCACCAGGCAATAAGGCAGCAAACATGTCCACGCGAAAAACAGCCGGTAAAACCCGCACACCACCGGTGATGCATCAGCCAGCTTTACCAGTATGGGCGAAAACGAGATACATAAAATACCGAGGGCGAGGGTTAGTTTGGGGTTCATTAAAGGCAAACTTAATTATTTATTGTTTGAAAAGACGCTTATGATGCGGGCCATTAATGAATATAAAACAACCATTTTGTATATTACCCCGTAATCCCTAAAAGAATACCTTGAACCGACAAACTTAAAACCTGGCTATCACATACGTAATTGATCTATTACAATAAATGAAAAAACACATCCTATCAATCCTATTCATTATTTCTGCCGCTTTTTTTTCCTGCGGAAAAATTTGTTGTACACCAGCACCATTCCCTTACAAGAGTATATGGGCTACAAAATATGGTAATCTGTGGAATGCAAACCTGGTTGATACTATTAAAAATGATACGGTAAGCATATATGGGCTTGGGGATGTTGACAAGCTCAAAATAAAATTTTACCTCGGTCCCGGTATTACACAGTCGGCTTATCCGAATGGGACACCTTATGTAGTAAAAAAATACGAGGCTGTTTATGATGTTTTTATCACCGGCACCCATAACGAATTTATCTATAAGCCTGACACAACGAGGATCAACATGATCAGTCTTATTAGTCTCCCGCCATCAGAGTTAACGGGCACTTTTAATTTAACATTAAAATTGAGCAACCCAACAGGCAATATGGCTTTCGATACCGCCCATGTTAACTTTTCAAATGGGGTCTTCATCCTGAAATAACATAATTAATCTTATTTTTAGGATGTTTGATGCTGTGAACCATAAGTTAATTTACCTTAGCAATAAATGAAAAAATATACGCTGTTTCTTTTATTTTTAATTGCGATTTTATCCTTTAGATGCGGAAAAATCTGCGGATGTACACCACCTACAATGCTGGGTATAACAGCTCTAAACAACGGCAATCCATGGTATTCAATTACCATCGATACGCTTAAAAATGACACCATAAAAATTTATGGTAAAACGGAAAACGACATCCTTAAACTTAAGTTTTTTCGTTAT
>CAISKH010000580.1 GCA_903885865.1 uncultured Mucilaginibacter sp. | reverse complement strand
TCATTGGCATACGTTTTTACCGGTGCCAAAAACGCCCGGCCGTATCGTGCCAGCTTAATATCGCCAAAACCCGAAATAAAACGCAGTTCATCCAAACTTTGGGGCAGGTAGGTAGCCATTTCAACCAACGCAGCATCAGATAGTATAATATAGGCGGGCACATTTTGTTGCAGGGCAATATCGCGCCGGGTGTTTTTCAGGATGTTTAACAGGTCGTTTTCAAAAGGCAGGGCCTCTGTTGGGCGTTCTTCCATTATTTGTGTGGCTATGAGCTCAACCTTTTGCAGTCCTTTCAGTACTGCCTCGCTTTTATCGGTTAAATTTAATACAGGGTACTCGGTATCCGTAACACGCAGATACCCTAAAGCGATCAACTCGCGCAGGTATCGCTGCCAGTCGGTTTTGCTGATATCGGCGCCCACGCCATAAGTTTTAAGTTCTTTATGCTCCACGCGTATCTTTTCATTTTTTGAGCCGCGTAAAAAATCTATCACATAAGTACTGCCGAAACGTTCTTTCAGCCTCGAAACTGCCGAAAGCGCTTTTTGCGCTATCAGCGTGCCGTCGAACTTGGTGATCTCGCTCAAACATACATCGCACGAGCCGCAATGGGCCGGTGCCTGTTCGTCAAAATAATTTAGCAAATATTGGCGGCGGCAGGTGGGCAGCTGGCAATATTTGGCCATATCATCCAGCTTACTCAGCATGATCCTGGTTTGTTCCGGGTCATTCTCAACACTCACAAAACTTTTTAGCTTGATGGCATCACCCGGCGAGTAAAACAACAAGGCCGACGATGCCAGCCCGTCGCGCCCCGCGCGCCCGGTTTCCTGGTAATAGCCCTCAATGTTTTTAGGCATATCCATATGCACCACATACCGCACGTTCGATTTATTGATACCCATGCCAAACGCTATGGTAGCTACAATTATCTTTACATCATCGCGCAAAAAGGCTTCCTGGTTCTTTGCTTTTACGGCATTATCCAGCCCGGCATGGTAGGCTTCGGCTAAATAACCCTCGTCGCGCAGGTCGGCAGCCAGCGCCTCGGTCGATTTGCGCGATAAGCAATAAATAATACCCGATTCATCCTTCCTGTCACCCAAAAAATCAAGTAACTGAACAAAGCTGTGCTTCTTAGGGCTAACACGATAAGTAATATTGGCCCGGTTAAAAGACGAAATAAATATAGCCGGGTTTTTCAGGTTCAGTTTTTCGAGGATATCTTTTTTTGTCAGTTTATCGGCTGTAGCGGTAAGCGCTATGACCGGGATATCAGGGAACTCATTTTTTAAACCCGCCAGCATTAAATATTCCGGCCTGAAATCATGCCCCCAATGCGATATGCAATGCGCCTCGTCGATAGCTATTTGCGCCACTGCCACGGGCAGCGATTTTAAAAAATCAACCAGTTTATTCCCGGGGCCGAACAAACGCTCGGGCGCCAGGTATAGCAGCTTGATATGGTTGCTGTTTAATTTTTCGATGATCAGCGCCTGCTCGTTAGGGTTTTGGGTTGAATTTAAAAACGCAGCGGGTATGCCGGCCACATTCAGGCTGTCAACTTGGTCCTTCATTAAAGCGATCAGGGGCGAAATAACTATGGTTAGCCCGTTCAGCAATACCGCGGGCAACTGGTAGCATAATGATTTGCCGCCGCCGGTTGGCATCAGCGCCAATACATCCTGGCCGTTTAAAACATGCTGTATAATGGCTTCCTGCTCATGCCTGAACTCGCTGTATCCGAAATATTTTTGCAGGGCTTGCGTAGGGGTCATGTTTTTTCTGTGTGGATGTGAAGATATGCAAATGTGCAGATTTTGGGTGAATGGGATTAAGAATATCCTGAATTTTGTTTATTTCTTTTTTAAGCTTAAATTTGATTATGGAAACAATCGTTATACACCCCGAGAATGAAGCGCAACAAAAAGCGCTGCAAGTGATTTTAGACGGCTTTAAGGTTCCGTATGAAAATGAGCCGCCTTCTGATGCAACCGAATACCTGCTTTCTACC
>CAISKH010000579.1 GCA_903885865.1 uncultured Mucilaginibacter sp. | reverse complement strand
TTAATGTAGCGCGTGGCGGGGTGGGTATGGCTCTGGCCTATGGCAAAGGCGCTATCGGCAAAGTTGATGAGCATTTTGCTGCCCTGCAGATCGTTAACCGTAATGGGGTTGTACTGGTTGCGCTTGGGCGTATGGGCCAGCACCAGCACGCTCAGGTTATATTTGGCCTTTAGCGCCTTGAGGTTTTTCATAAGGGGCAGCGCCCCGGCGGCATTGCCGGTTTGGTTGCCCACGCAGGTAATATTATCAATTATCAACACCTGCGCTTTGGTAGCTTTTAGGGCTTCCTCTATTTTTTCGCGCACGTAGGCGTCGTACCTATCATACAGCAGCGGGTTATCTCCGGCGGGGTTAAATTCGGCCCGTATAAAATTTTCGCCGAAATGGTGCAGCCCGTGTAGGCTGTCGGCATACCGCATTTTAAATTGTTCGGGGCTCAGTTCAAAATCAATATACAGCACTTTTAAAGCCTCGCCCACGCGGCTTCCAAATGGCTCAATAGGCTCATTTTTTGCCAAACTATACCCAATTTGTACCGCCAAAACAGATTTGCCCAAATTGGTATCGGCAAACAAAATGCATAGCTCCTGTTCGTGCCAAAGCGTACCCAGCAGCTGCCGTACATCGGGCCTGGCGTAGGTTTCTTTCAGCCATTGGTCGGCAGGTTTAATTTTAAACAGGTCGTTATCGGGGTTGCGGGCCACCTGGCTGCGCCAGGCGTTACGGCTTTGCTGCTTCGCGGTGGCCGATCGCGCTTCGTCGCGGATATCGTCAATAAATGATGGGCGGGTATAGCTCATGGCGGGTAATTTACTACAATAATAAAGAATGTTCTTTAAAAATACAAGTTTTTTTACAGAGAAGTTGATTTGGGAGGTTAAAGGTTAAAGGCGAAAGGTAAAAGGTACAACGCGAGCCTGGGGTGTCATCCTGAGCTCCGTCGAAGGATGTGCGCAATGGCCCCCGCACATAGTCTTCGACGGAGCTCAGACTGACAGCGCGCTTTGGAAGCGGGGTGGGACCACGTGAGTCCAGGTGGGTCCACCCTGGTCCAGGTGGGTCCAGGTGGTCCAGGTGGTCCAGGTGTTTGGCAGGGTGCATATATCCCCACTTTTTCATTATTTTTGATGAATGAAAAAACTCATCCGCAGCTTTGGTTATGCTTTTAAGGGTTTGGCCCATGCCGCGGCAACCCAGCTTAATTTCAGGATACATTTGGGCGCCTCGGTTTTGGCGGTGGGTTTGGGGGTTGCCCTGCATATTTCGGTTACCGAATGGCAGTGGATCATCCTCTGCATCGCCCTGGTATTAATAGCCGAACTGTTTAATACCGCCATCGAGCTATTAACCGACCTGGTATCGCCCGAATACAATAAAATTGCCGGCCACGTTAAGGATGTAAGTGCCGGGGCAGTGGTTGTTGCCGCGCTGTTCGCGTTGGTAACCGGTGCCATTATTTTTTTACCCAAGCTGCTTTTGCTCATCAACCATGCTGCATAAAACCAGGGGCATTGTACTAAAAACCACCGATTACGGCGAAACCAGTGTTATTGTGCAGGTATTTACAGAGAAGCTGGGTTTGCAGTCGTACATCATCAATGGCGTAAAAAAACCCAAGGCAAAAATAAGCCGCAATATGCTGCAGCCCCTGCATCTGCTGGATATGGTGGTTTACCATAAAAACGCCGGCAACGTACAGCGCTTAGCCGAACTCAAAAATTCGCCGGTTTTGCAAACTATTCCGTACGATGTGGTTAAAAGTAGTCTGGCCATGTTTTTAAATGAAGTGCTGTATAAATGTATCAGGCAGCAATCGGCAGATGAAAACCTGTTTGGGTTTACATTCAGCGCTATTGAATGGCTCGATCATCAAACCGGCGGCCTCGCTAATTTTCACCTATTGTTTCTGGTGCAACTTACCCGCTACCTGGGCTTTTACCCGGACCGTTACCAGGCCAATGAAGCCGATTACTTTGATCTGAAGAATGGCACGTTCAGCAAATACAAACCTGAGAGCGTTTTATACTTGTCGCCGCCGCATACGCAAAATTTTAGCCGGCTGCTACAATGCAGTTTTGAAACCCTGTCCGAACTAAAATTTACCAATGATGAGCGCCGGTACTTAATAGCAAAGTTGTTGGAGTATTATAGCCTGCATATAGAAGGTTTTGGCAATATCCGCTCGCACGAAGTGTTGGAGGAGGTGCTGGGTTAAGGCGGTTTTCTTTAGGAAAATAGAGCGCAAAAAAAAAGAGAGAACTTGGGGAGCTCTCTCATTTTTTATTAACTGACTCATTAACTTACCATAAAGAACAATTGGTTTATCCCTATAATAACAAGATACAAATATATATGCTATATATTTAAAAAAGGCACGTTTTGGTCTTTTTTAACTAATTTTAACATATTTTTTTCACAAATAACCCATAATCAACAGTTTTAAGACCAATTGTGGTTAAAATACGCTGTTTGCTCCCTGCTATTTCCTAAAACGACACTTATTTGCACTAAACTGGGTAATTACCTAAAATTTATGCGAAATAATGATATTTTTAGGCAGATTTTATCCTAAAAATTTACCGGATAATTGCCACATAACCACTAACCGGCTGCTTGTTATTGCCCAGGTCGATTACATAATAATAGGCTCCTACGGGCAGTTTGCCCCCTTTATATAAACCATCCCAGGGGCTATTATATCCTCTTGACCGAAATATCTCAGAGCCGTAACGGGTATAAATAGTTACCAAACAATTAGGGTAGGCAGTAAGCGCCGGTATACTCCAAACATCATTGATGCCATCGCCGTTTGGCGTAAACGTATTGGGCGGAATCACTACAACCGGCGGCAAAATAGTTGCAGTTATTGGCGCGCTGGTAACAGGTGCGTTGCACCCGCCTGTTTGTATGGTGCACGTAATTACATTTCCGTTAGCTAATGCAGCGGTGGTGAATACAGAACTGTTAGTGCCCGCATTTGCCCCATTTACCTGCCATTGGTAAATCGGGTTGTTACCCGCGTTTGCCGGGGTAGCGGTAAAGGTTATGGAACTGCCTGCATACACATTATTAGCAGATGCGCTTATTGTAACCGATGGAGCCGGGTTAGATGGCGCAATTATGCCAACAGTAACCGGGTTCGATATTGCCGGTACGCTGCAGGGTATTGAATTATTTGTAAAGGTACAGGTAACTACATCGCCGTTAGCGAAATTAGTGCTGCTGAATACAGGGTTATTGCTGCCGGCATTTACACCGTTTACTTTCCATTGATAGGTGGTGCTTACCCCGCCGGGGTTTGGCGTAGCGGTAAACGTAACTGGCGTACCTCCACAAACAGGCCCGACAGGAGAGGGTTGTATGCTCACAGTTAAAGCAGTGAAGGGTATGGTGACCGTATTAGTCACACTTACGCTTGCGCTTGATGGGCATACATCATTGTTGGTTACTATACATTTAATGGCATCAGTACTGGCTACGGGGGCGGTGTACGTACTATTTGTACCAACGTTTTTCCCGTTAACCTGCCATTGGTAGGTGGGATTGACTATACTGAGTATATTATTTAATGTTACTGTAAATGTAACCGGCGCACCGGTGCAAACAGTAGAAGCGTTAGTGGTTATAGCAAATAAAGGCGGCACCGGCGCAACAACTGTTAATATTTGTGTTTGAGCAGGAGCATCGATAAATAAATTGTTCCCCGGTTGATTTACCGATATGGTGGTAGTGCCGGCACCTGTAATATGAATTATTCCCGAAGCTGAAATGGTGGCCACCGTTGTATCATTGCTTGAATAAATAAGGGGAAGAGCGGTATTTGAGCTTGTAGCCCCAACCGAAAAATCTGCCTGGCAAACACTTTTAGCGATAATCGCAGCGAAACTAATGGTTTGGGTTTCTTTAATAGTATAGGTTTGTGTCTGTGTTGCAGCGCTATAATGGGCAGTAGCGGCTTGCGAGGCGGTAATTGTAGTGATACCGGGGGCAATTACATGTATTAATCCATCTGTGCCAATATAAGCAACGCTGGGGTTGCTGCTGAAATATACAATCGGCGTTTCGTTATTATTGCTGGTGGCCCCGGTATTTAAAATACCGTCAGCGCCAATCATTGAAGTAACCGGCGGCGGGAATGTAATAACTGATTGGATAATAGTTGGCGCCTGCGCAAAGGCCCTGCTAAGTGCTATAAACATTAAAACAAACAATAACAGCAAGTAGCTATTACCAGACCTATGAAAAACCATTGTTTGTTTAAATTTTATCATGAGGTAACTGAGCTACCAAAAATAAAAAAATTAGGCGAATAGGGGCCGGTTGTCATAAAAAAGACTGACTGCCATAATAATGACAGTCATAATAATTGACATCGAGTTTTATAGAATTAATATACCCGCTTGACTTAAATATATTCGAGTCATAGCGGGTATAAATTGTTACCAAACAATTAGAGTAGAGAGTAACGGTTATTGGCCCGCTCCCATATCCTTATTATTAGCCAATGCGGTGACAGCAGGCGAGGGGGTAGCGTTAGATGGTGTAATCACACTAACGATAACGGGGTTTGAGGTTGCCGGCGCGCTGCAGGATAACGAATGATTGGTAAAAGTACAGGTAACCATATCGCCGTTAGCGAAATTACTGCTGCTGAATACCGGGTTATTGCTGCCTGCATTTATACCATTAACCTGCCATTGATAGGTGGCATTATCCCCGCCGAAGCTTGGCGTAGCGGTAAATGTAACAGGTGTACCGCTGTAAACACTTCCCCTGGCAGAGGATTTTATGCTTACTGCTAAAGCGGTAGAAGACGAAGCAGGTGAAGTAACCTTTAATATTCGAGCCTGAGGGTCGGCATCCATAAATGAATTATTTCCGGGCTGCTTTATCAATATGGTAGTGGTACCGGCACCTGTAATATGAATTACTCCCGATGCTGAAATTGTGGCTACAGCTGCATTACTGCTTGAGTAAACAAGAGGAAGTGTAGGATTGGAACTTGTAGCCTTTACTGAAAAATCGCCCTGGCACATGCTTTTTGTGCCAATTGCTGCAATATTGATCTCCTGGCTTTCCTGAATAGTATAAGTTTGTGTAACCGGCGTTGCAGCGCTGTAATGAGCGCTCGCATCTTGCGAGGCAGTAATATTAGTTATGCCTGGGGCAACTACATGTATTAGTCCGTCGGTACCCACATATGCAACGCCCGGATTGCTGCTGGCGTATACAATAGGGGTCTCCCTATTATTGCTGGTGGCCGAAGTAATTAAAATATTGCTGGCGCCAATTGGAGTATTGCCAGGGGCCGGCATATTAATAACCGATGGTACAGCGGCAAAAGCCGGAGCGGTAACCGCTATATTCACTATAGCGCTGCTGCTGCCTCCGCCGTTATAAGCAGTGATAGTATAATTTATTGAAGGCGATGTTGCTCTTGGTATTCCGGTTATTTTTCCGGTTGCAGCATCGAAGGTTAACCCTTCGGGCAAGGCTTTATCAATGGTGTAACCTGATATGGTTACTTTTCGTACCCTGTTATTGGTATTTTCGCCCACATAAAGGCTTCCTTTGCCATCCAGCGCCAACCCTATCGGCCCGTTTAAAGTAGCCGAAGCGCCAATGCCATCGGCAGAGCCTTGTTGTCCGCTCCCGGCAATAGTTGTTACTATTCCTGTTGGCGATATTCTTTTTATTGCGTTGTTGTTTTCGTCTGTTACATAACCGTTTCCAGTACCGTCAAATTTTATTTCACGGGGGAAATTAAAGCCTCTTGCGTAGGTGCTTACCACACCTGCGGGAGTTATTTTCCGGATAGCGTTATTTCTGGCGTCTGCCACATATAAATTACCGGCGGCATCTATCGCTAAACCGGTAGGCGCATTAAAAGTTGCTGAGGCTCCTTTGCCATCTGCAAAACCAGGGGTAATATCGCCTGCAACAGTTGTAACTACGCCTGCTGGTGTTATCTTCCGGATCATGTTATTTGCCTGGTCGGCCACATATATATTACCTGCCGCGTCTATTACCAATCCCCTGGGGGTGTTAAAACTTGCAGTTTTACCTGTACCATTATTCGCTGCTGCGGCGCCACTTCCGGCAAACGTTGTTACTATGCCCTCCGGTGTAATTTTCCGGATCAGATTATTCCCCTGGTCGCCTACGTACACATTACCTGTTGCATCAACCACTATACCATCAGGTTCAAAAAAACTTGCCGCAGTGCCTTTGCCGTTGGCAGCACCCTGGCTACTGCCTGCAAATATGGATACTACACCTGCAGGAGTTTCTTTTTTTATCAGGTTGTTGCTCCAATCGTCTATATATAAATTCCCAGCAGCATCGGTTGCAACACCGGTAACGGTATTAAACCCTCCTTTGGCATAAGTGCTTACCTGCCCGTAAGTAGTAGCAGGGACTGCCCCGCCGGTATTGGTTGGAGCTAAAGTTGAAATAGTAGCGTTCGCTGTATAAACCTGCGGCGTTATGTAGCTGATATTTGGCGCCTGGGCAAAAGCCGGGCTGATTATTAAAAACATTGATACAACCAATAACAGCCTGCGGCTATCGCCGTACACATAAAGAAACGCTGCTTGTTTAAACTTTTTCATAACATAATACTAAAATATAAAATTAGTCGAACATTAACAATCAGCATTAAAAAAAGGCTTATCGCCCTATTGCTAACTGCTCAGACTGGTTTATACGAAGTTCATATTTTTAATGTTTCATATTAATTAAATTTTTTTTAAGATTAAAAACATATACCCCAACCTGCATTTTATCATTATGATGACACTACTTCGGCCTGTTTTAGTAATTTTGTTAACTTAATGTATTGATGATGATAACAAAAGAACAAGTATTACAAGCCCTGAGCAACGTAGAAGAGCCAGATCTGAAAAAGGACCTGGTTACGCTTAATATGATACAGGATATTCACATTGATGGTAATAAGCTTAGTTTTTCTGTTATCCTCACTACCCCGGCCTGCCCGCTTAAAGCACTGATAGAAAATGCCTGCCGCAATGCTATAGGTTACTTCATCAGCAAAGAAATTGAGGTAACCGTAAATATGACGTCGCGGGTTACGTCACAAAAAAACACAGGTGTGCCGGATGTTAAAAATATTATCGCCGTGGCATCAGGCAAAGGCGGAGTTGGTAAATCAACCGTGGCGGTAAACCTGGCATTGGGCCTGGCCAAAAGCGGCGCGAAAGTGGGATTGATAGACGCCGATATATACGGCCCATCAATTCCTATTATGTTTGGCCTGGAGGGTGTGCGCCCAAAATCAACACAGGTTGATGGCAAGACGCGCATAGAGCCTATATTTAAATATGGCATAAAGGTATTATCTATTGGCTTTTTTACCGATCCTAATCAACCCGTGCCATGGCGCGGGCCAATGATATCAACAGCTGTAAAACAATTATTTAACGATGCCGACTGGGGCGAACTGGATTATCTTGTGGTAGACCTGCCGCCGGGAACAGGCGATATACATATTACTGTTACGCAAAGTTTCCCCGTTACAGGGGCCGTTATTGTAACCACCCCCCAAAAAGTAGCCCTTGCTGATGCGAGAAAAGGCATAGGTATGTTTTTAATGGATTCCATCAATGTGCCGCTGCTGGGGATAGTAGAAAACATGTCGTACTTTACCCCCGCGGAATTACCCGAAAACAAGTATTATATATTTGGGCAGGGCGGCGGCAAGAAGCTGGCAGAGCAGTTAGAGGTACCCTTTTTGGGCGAAATACCGCTCATTAAAAGTATAAGCGATTCGGGCGATTCGGGTATGCCTATTGTCCTCACAGAAGAACATGGGTTGATGGTAACTGCGTTTACCGAAATGGCTAACAGGGTAGCGCAGCAGATATCCATTAATAATGCGGCGGTTTTAGAAAAGAATATTATAAATAATTAATAACTTTGCTTATAAATTGGTAAAAATGAGTTTATTAGACCGGGTGGAAGCAGCGTTGGATACGATTCGCCCATATTTGGAGACGGATGGCGGGAATGTGTTGGTAGAAGAGATCACCCCCGAAAATGTGGTAAGGATAAAGTTACTGGGTTCGTGTGGTTCATGCCCTATGAGCATTATGACGCTGAAAGCGGGCATTGAACAGGCCATACTAAAAGCCGTACCCGAAATTACTGCCATAGAGGCCCTAAATTTAACAGATATAGATGATCCGGATGCTGTGCTACCGGAAAACCTGCGATAAATAATGTTAAGTATTGTTAAATGCGCAAAGCATTGCAGCGATACTATAGTTGTTTTAAAAACTAAAAGTTATTTTTATCCGTTCATACTAATTATTGAAACTGCTTAACAGCACAATGAAATACCTGGTTGCCCTATTATTTTTGTTTACTGCCATAACGGCATTCGCCCAAAACAGCGAAAAGCCGTTGGTGCAATTTACCGGCGTTACCTTAAATGCGGATAGCGCCAAAGTAATTGTGCCCTATGTAAACATTACCAATGTTACCCTGCATAAACAAGTTTACATTGCCAATTACGAGGGTTATTTTTCGTTTGTGGCACATGAGCTGGATACCATACGTTTTAGCAGTGTGGGCTATAACCCGGTAACTGTAATTATCCCCGCCAATGTAGCCGCCAAAAGTTTGGTGATGCAAATAAAGTTAAAACCACAAATAATTAACCTTCCTGCATTCAGGGTGTTCCCATGGGCCACTACAGATGAGTTCAGGAAAGATTTTTTATCGATGAAAATAGCCGATGATGACCTGGAAATAGCCCGGAAGAATTTAAGTTCGGCATCTATTCGCGCTCTTGAAGCGTCATTGCCACATAGTGGCGCCGAAAGTTTTAGCGTGCAGGATATGCATAACAGCATTGTAAATTCGCATTCTATCACCAACCCGCTGTTTAATCCATTTGCATGGGGCAGCCTGATAAGGGATATTGCCGCCGGCGATAAGGCTAATTCGAATTAATAATAATTACCGCTTTTTCTTAACAGCCGGGAACTTCATTTTATACTCTACATCTACTATACCTCTTGAAATATCATTCAGCTTTTTCTCGAGCAGGCGCCTGCGTAACGGGCTAAGTTTATCGGTAAATAACTTGCCTTC
>CAISKH010000578.1 GCA_903885865.1 uncultured Mucilaginibacter sp. | reverse complement strand
TAAACCCTTTAAACAACGAAAAATAATGATAGAAGTTGGCAGTGTTTTAGTACATCAAGATGTAGTAAAAGAAAATTTTGTATGTAATTTAAATAAGTGCAAAGGGGCCTGCTGTTTGGAGGGTGATTCGGGTGCGCCCCTTAATGCTGATGAATTGGATATATTGAATGACATATACCCGAGTGTAAAGCCCTACATGACGCCCAAAGGCATACAAACCATTGAAAAAAACGGCACATATGTAAAAGATTTCGAAGGTGACTACACTACACCCTGCGTTGATGTAAATAAGGAATGTGCCTATGTAATATGGGAAGGCGGCATAACCAAATGCGCTATTGAAAAAGCTTATAACGAAGGCGCCATTGACTGGCGAAAGCCTATTTCATGTCACCTTTATCCTATACGTATTACTAAATACCCTGAATTTGATGTATTAAACTACGACAGATGGAGCATTTGCAGCCCGGCATGCAGTTTCGGCGATGAACTTAAGGTGCGTGTGCATGAATTTTTAAAAGCGCCTCTGATAAGAAAATATGGTGAAGATTGGTATAGTGAATTAGAAGACCAGGTTGCCGGAATGTAAACTCCGGTGCGATTCTTTATAAAACAACTTCCGTAAAAGGTATGTTATCGCTAATTACATAGCTGGTTTTACAATTAAATTGAATATTATTACAGTTTATAAATTACTTATAGATACTAAATGAAAATTGCTTTAATAACGGGTATTACTGGTCAGGATGGCGCGTACCTCGCCGAATTTTTATTAAAAAAGGGGTACATGGTACATGGTGTTAAAAGAAGATCATCACTATTTAATACAGAACGCATAGACCATCTTTATCATGACCCGCACGAACCTAATGTTAAGTTTAAACTGCATTATGGCGACCTTACAGACTCAACCAATTTAATAAGGCTTATACAGGAAACACAGCCTGACGAAATTTATAACCTGGCCGCACAAAGCCATGTAAAGGTAAGCTTTGATACACCGGAGTATACCGCCAATGCCGATGGCATAGGTACCTTACGCATACTCGAAGCGGTGAGATTATTAGGTTTAACAAAAAAAACCCGTATATACCAGGCATCAACATCTGAGCTTTATGGCCTGGTGCAGGCAGTACCGCAAAGTGAAACAACACCATTTTATCCGCGCTCACCGTATGCGGTAGCAAAACTGTACGGTTATTGGATAATAGTAAATTACCGCGAAGCATACAATATGTATGCTTGTAACGGCATATTATTTAATCATGAAAGCCCAATAAGGGGCGAAACTTTTGTAACCCGTAAAATTACCCGGGCCGCTTCAAAGATAGCGCTGGGTTTACAGAGCTGCCTGTATGTAGGGAATCTATCGGCCCGCCGTGATTGGGGCCACGCCAAAGATTATATTGAAGCTATGTGGCTGATGCTGCAACAAGATACAGCCGAAGATTTTGTTATTGCTACAGGCGTAACCACCTCTGTAAGAGATTTCATAAAAATGGCATTCGTTGAATTAGGTATTGAAGTTGAGTTTAGCGGTAAAGATGAAAATGAGCGTGGCGTGATCATTGACGTCGACCAGCAAAAAGCTGCAGAACTTGGATTGAATTTAGAAAGTTTAAAACCGGGCCAAACTGTAGTTAAGGTAGATGAGAAGTACTTTAGGCCAACCGAAGTAGACCTGCTAATAGGCGACCCAACCAAGGCGCAGCAAAAATTGGGCTGGAAACCTAAATATGACCTACAGGCGCTGGTTACAGATATGATACAATCTGACCTGCACCTGGTAAAAAAAGATGACTATTTGAAAAAAGGCGGGTTTAAAACGCTCAATTATTTCGAATAATATACCCTGCTAAAATTACCTTATGAAAAAAATACTGGGCAGCTTATTATTGCTTTTATTATTTGCCAAAATTGCAGATGCACAGGCTCAATACCAGCCCTATTCCTATCAATTTTACCAAAAGCTGAATACCACTATTTATTCAACAAATACACGCGAACACAGCTCGCTAAAATCAATGATCATTGATAGTGTATTGCAGCATAAGTATGATTCATTGATGAATTATGGTGTAGATACATCGCGACACCATAGCTGGGCATACCGAAAATTATTTAATGAACATTTGATTGATACAAAAACCAAAGATTATACTTTTTTTGCTGATTATTTACAGGAACTGCCAATTGGCCGTGACTTTGCAGGTAAAAAAAATCTCTGGATTAATACACGCGGCTACCAGTTGGGGGGTACCATTGCTAAAAATTTTTACTTCTACTCCAGCGGATATGAAAACCAGGCGGTGTTTCCCGAATATTTAACAACTTATATTAACCAGGTTGGGATTGTGCCCGGACAGGCGTATGACCGCAGTTATGGAAAAAATACAAAAGATTGGTCGGACGTAACCGGTATTATATCGTATACACCTATAAAATACCTGAATATTACAGCAGGACAGGGTAAAACATTTATTGGCGATGGTTACAGGTCTGTGCTGTTATCTGATTTCGCTTCACCTTATCCGTTTTTAAAGTTAACGGCAAATCTGGGCAATGTACAATATATGGCGATGTGGTCGTACATGGTTGACCCCGCTGCTCCGGCAGTGAACTACACCAACGGTTACAACAAAAAATGGGGCGTATTCCATTACCTGGATTGGAATGTAGATAAACGGTTATCAGTAGGCTTTTTTGACGCCGTTATCTGGGCTAATATTGATTCGTTGGGCCGCTATCGCGGATTTGACTTCAGCTACGGCAACCCGGTTATATTTCTACGCCCGGTAGAAGCCTCTAACGGGTCGCCTGATAACGCGTTTGTCGGAGTTAACGCAAAATACAAGTTAACAGACGGAATAACAGCATACGGACAGTTTTTATTGGATGAATTCAGAGCCCATGATTTTTTTGGTGGCCAGGGGAGTGCAAAAAATAAATTTGCTTACCAGTTAGGTGTGAGGGGCGCGAATTTGTTTAACGTAAATTCATTAAACTATTTATTTGAATTTAACGGGGCAACGCCATTTACTTATTCGGAAACGCAGGAAATAAAAAATTATAGTGAACAGGGCGAACCCCTTGCCCATCCGTTTGGGGCCAATTTTAGTGAGTTGGTAGGTTTATTGAATTACTCCTATAAGCGCTTTGATCTTAGCGGCGAATTTGATTACGGGCATTATGGCCTCGATATAAATGGCCTTAACTACGGCAAGGATATTTTCCAGGTATATATTGATCCGGTACACCGGTATGGAAACTATATTGGGCAGGGCTTAACTACCAATATGACTTATTTGGAAGGTAAAATAGCTTACATACTTAACCCTAAATATAACTTAAGAATAGAAGGGGGATATATATACCGAAAGGAAGCAAATACCCAGTTCAATGATAAAACTTTCATGATAATGGGGGGCCTGCGCAGCTCGTTCCGTGCCATGTATACAGACATTGCCAGTTATAGAACGCATTGAATTAGTGATTAGAGGTTAGTTAATTAGAGATTAGGGCTTGTTTTGTTTTTTAAATTAAAGTAAAAAGCCTACCTATTTAACATAATGTATATCTAATCTCTAATCTCTAATCTCTAATCTCTAATCTCTAATCTCTAATCTCTAATCT
>CAISKH010000577.1 GCA_903885865.1 uncultured Mucilaginibacter sp. | reverse complement strand
TGCCGGGTCTTCATTGGCATCGCCATTCTTCTTTATACCCCATTGGCCGGTTTGTGAGTTAAAAGTAATAGTAAATTCTTTTTCGCCGGGGGTAACAAAAAAGCTGTATTTACCCGCTTTTAATGTTTTGCCTTCAATTTTAATGTCCTTATCTGTGGTGAATACAGTTGCCGGGTTAGCACCTGCCCTCCACATTTTACCATAAGGCTGCAAGCCACCATATATTTTACGGCCCCTTACTGATGGCGCTCCGTAATTAATACTAACAGTTGCCGCGCCAATTTTGCCTGAAACGCTATCGCGTGGGCTCGCAATTGGTTTGCCGCCCATTTGTGCATAAGATGCGCCTGAAATTAAAAGCGCTATTACAAAGCATGCTATTGCCTTAATTTTTAATACTGTTTTCATGATGTTGGGTTATAATTTGATTTTAGTATAAAGATAGTTGGTAATTTGGTTATTGCAAATAGGACACGGCAATTTTTGCATTTAAATAAATAAAACTAACTCAACCGTAGTATGTTATAAACAATAATTCGCATTGCAGTTAGGAATTGACCGGAGGGTTCATAGCTCGAAGGTTAAACAATTGTTGTGAGTTGGCCCTTGCCGTAAAAGGCAAGGGTTTTTTTGTGCCCCAATTTATTTAGCATCAAACATTCAAAAAACTTATTATTACACTTTATTTCACAAATGAAGAATAAGTACGAGCTGATATATTTTCTATTATTTGTTTTGGCGCTTGTGGTTAACGCAGCGGGTATTAATGTTAAATTTTTCACAGACGATCCCGGGCTGTATGCCGCCATTGCAAAAAACCTGCTTTACAAAAAGGAATTTTTTGAGCTTTTTACCTATAACGCCGACTGGCTGGATAAGCCGCATTTTCCGTTTTGGATGGCACTGTTAAGTTTTAAGCTTTTCGGTGTTAGCGTGTGGGCGTACAGGCTGCCCGCTCTGCTTTTTTTTGCATTGAGCCTGGTTTACACCTGGTTATTTACGCGCAAATATTATAGCCAGGAAATAGCTGCCATAGCGGTATTAATATTGATGACCGCCCAATACATCATCATGTCGAACACCGATGTGCGGGCCGAACCCTACCTGATGGGGATGGTAATTGGCAGTATTTACCATATAGCCTGTTTAGAGGAGCGCTTTACCCTGGCCGACCTGCTATTGGCGGCGTTGCTTACAGCCTGCGCCATCATGACCAAGGGTATATTTGTTATAATAGCCATATATGGCAGTTTATTGGGGCAGCTTATTTTTAAAAGGAAGTTTATTAGTTTGTTTAACATCAAGTGGATAGGCCTGTTTTTGTTCACCATTGCTTTTACCCTGCCCGAATTTTACGCGCTCTACATTCAATTTGACCTGCACCCCGAAAAATTGGTTTTTGGCAAACACAATGTATCGGGTATTAAATGGTTTTTATGGGATAGCCAGTTTGGGCGTTTTGCAAACACCGGCCCTATTAACCGCGATAAAGGCGGCGATATATTTTTTTACCTGCATACTTTACTATGGGCGTTTGCCCCCTGGTGCCTGCTGTTTTATTACGCGGTTTATAAACGGGCGAAAGATATCTTCCAAAAAAATAAACTGCCCGAATATTACGCGCTGAGCGGCGGATTATTATTGTTGCTGGTATTCTCTATATCCGGTTTCCAGCTGCCTTTTTATACCAATACGGTTTTCCCGTTATTCGCGATCATTACCGCGCCTTTTTGTTTCCGGCAACTATCGAATTTCGGCAGCAAGTTGAGGCTGATCAGTCTATGGATATATATGGTATTGTTCATTCTTGGTGTGTTTGTTATCAACTTCCTGCTCAAGCCGGCAAGCTATCTATATTTTGGTTTAGAATTTACAGTGCTTCTCCTACTTATCGTGCTGATATGGACGAGGGTTAAAGAAACCGCTGAAAGGACCTTCTTTTTAACTTGCACAGCCGTCTTATTCGCTAATTTTTATATGGCAACCACGCTTTATCCTGTAATAGCGGCTTATAACGGGCAGGTAACAGCAGCAGGTTACATCAATCAAAACCAATTCAATGGCTATCATATTTACTCGGCCAGGACGGAAAATAATGTGTTCCAGTTTGAGTGCAAGCGGCCGGTTGATTATTTGCCGGTTGAAGAATTTAACAAGTTCGACCCTAAGGGTAAGGCGGCGTTTTATTTAAGCCAGTATTCGTTAAACTACCTTATTCAAAATCATATTCCTTATCATAAACTGCAGTCGTTTGACAATTATTCGCAGGAAAGAGTATTGCCTGAGTTTATTAACAGCGCCACACGGAAAAATGTATTGGATACGGTTTATTTGATAACTAAATAAGGTTTTAAATAACGAATATCGAATGATGAAGTTCAAAATTCGATATTGAAAATCCGAAATCCGAAATCTCTCTATTCCCTTCCTCCATTTATCATATCCGACACTATTCCTTTGCTGTCTTTTCGTTCGGCTAAAAATACGCCGGCCAAATGCACTGCTATAAAGCCAAGTATAAGGTACATATCAAAATTGTGTACTGATTTAATCGAGGGCCTTATGGCTTTATAAGGTGCAAAGAAATCTTCGAACGTCAGGAACAGGCCGGTTACTGCCTGGGTTATCAGTAGCAAATAAAAGATAGCATAAATGGCTTTAACCGCCAATTCGTGCCTTGCCAGTTCACGTTGTTTTTTTATTATAGCATAATGCCGGTAGGCGTTTTTAAATTTCCTTATAAACTTTTGATCGGTCATCTGAAAATACTCCAGGATCAAACGAAATACTAATAAGGTAACCAGCGCATAACCAAAATACACATGAATATCCCATACACTATCACTCAGGGCATGAGCAACAGTTGTAGTTTGGTGGCTGGTTAGTTGCGCCCCTGCTTCAGCAAACTGGGCTTTCAGGAACGCGGCGGTGGGCCTGTCATCTAAAATAGTTGAGTTAATGAGCACTGTAATTAATGAGCCGCTTATAACAATTGCGTTTGCCCAATGCCATAACCGCAAAGAAGACGAATACTTTTTTATTTGGGGCAGATGTTCTATATCCTTGCGGACAGGTTCTATAGTGCTCATATTTAACTATTTTTTAATGCAGGGTAAAGTTGATGGTTTATTTTAGCATTTAACGTGCCAATTCAAACTTACAGGTAAACATTGTAGCAATTTTGTAGCAATTGCGTTTCTTTATACGAGCTACAGAATTTAATTGTAGTTTTATATCACCTAAAATTACATGATGTATAAAAATTTACTTTTAATTGCCTCACTCCTGGTTGTATTTACCACAGTTAAGGCGCAGGATAATTACGAAATACAGGTATATGGCGCTGATCTGGTTGAAACGGGACGCACCATGTTTGAGCTGCATAGCAATAATACCTTAAGCGGAAGCAAAACAATATCAGAAGATGGAATGCTGCCTACCAACGGTGTGCAGCATGAAACTATTGAGATCACCCACGGATTTACATCCTTTTTTGAAACAGGTTTTTATTTTTTTAATTCGATAGGCAGCGGCGGCCGCACAGCTTATGTAGGCTCGCATATACGCCCTCGTTTTTCGGCTCCCGAATCATGGCATTGGCCGGTTGGTGTAAGTATGTCGTTTGAATTTGGCTTTCAAAAAGCCGCGTTTTCTCCTAATACATCAACATTAGAGATCAGGCCTATTGTTGATAAAAAATGGGGTGGCTTATACATCGCCCTTAACCCGACAGTGGACAAAAGCTTTGCCGGGCCAGACGTAAACCGGGGTTTTACCTTCTCGCCGAATGTAAAAATAAGCTATGATGTTTCGAAGGTTATAGCTATAGGCCCCGAATACTATGGCAGTACAGGGCCGTTCTTTCATTACGACCCTGTCTCTCAACAGGATCACCAACTGTTTATTACTACCGACCTGAATTTTGATCCGAAGTGGGAAGTGAATTTTGGATACGGTGTTGGCTCGCAAGAGGCAGACAAATCTATTATTAAACTGATAGTGGGCAGGCGGTTTTAAATCAGAACGGTAATTTAATTGTAGAGACGCAATGTTTTGCGTCTCCGTGAGATAAATATCCTTCAGAGACGCAAAACATTGCGTCTCTACTATTCTTATAAAATTGTTTTTAACAGTTTCAAAAGGCCCTATTGGTGAAGTTCTTGCTGATCTTCCTTTTCTTCTTCCCAATATATCGTGTCTAAAAAAACTTCGTATTGTGTTGCAACATGGGCCTTTACTTTTTCAAGCGCCTGTTTAATTTCATCTTCGCTAAGGTCACTACTTAAGGTATGGTAATAAATTGCATTGCCAGTTTTACTGTTAATGAATTTAAAATGTTTGCCGGCGGCTTTCATAAGGAGTTTCTTGTTTAAACTTAACACACTCGCGGCAAAATAGTTTGCGGTATTATTAGTTCTCGTCTTTTATATTATAAACCAACGCAACAACCAACGCCCCCAATAACGATATTATACCAAATGACCATCGTAAACCTGCAGCCTGCGCAATAAAGCCTATAAATGGCGGCACTATTAAAAAACCCAAATAGCCAATAGAAGAAATAGAAGCCAGCGCTGATCCGCTGCTCATGGTAGTTGACTTGCCGGCCATTTGAAACACCATAGGCACTATGCACGATACACCCAGCCCAACCAAAATAAACCCTAAACCGGCAATGAGTTTAGCGGGAAATAATACCGATAATAACAAACCGCAAAAAATAAACAGGCCGCTAAACCTTAACAGGCTTTTTATGCCGAACCGGTTTACAGCTGCATCGCCCAGGAAGCGGCCAAGCGTCATGGCTACCATGTAGACTACAAACCCTTCGGTAGCGCTCTGTTTTGATACGTGGATCACTTTTTCAAAGTAGATACCGCTCCAGTCGTACATGGTGTTTTCGCAGGCCATACAGGCAAAACAGATGAGGGAGAAGTTTATCAGTGATCTTTCAGGCAATGTAAACAGCTTTTTTTGTGGCTGCGGCACGGGTTCCTGGTAAATAGTGCCCGATATGAACCAGAGTGAAAATATGATAAGCAATACGCTTACAAACAACAGGTGATAAGCGGTGCCCACATTATAATACACCATAAAGTAACCACCCGCTGCCCCGGCAAACCCGGCAAGGCTCCATATCCCGTGAAAATTGGCCATAATAGAACGGTTATATAGCGACTGCACCCCTACCGCCTGCGCGTTGGTTGAAATATTAAACAGGTTACGCGATACGCCAAAACAAAACAGCGCCAGTACCAACTGCCATACAGTAACGGTAAAACCTATAAACCCTAAAACCACGCTGAAAAACAAGCAGCCAAAAAGCATTACCCGCCTGCTGCTGAATTTGCTCAGTAAGCGCCCGGTTAAGGGTAGGGTGAGTATTAAACCAATGGGCATAGCAAATAAAATACCGCCTAATTGTGCTTCGTTTAAATGCAGCTGGTGCTGTATGGTAGGTATGCGCGAGGCCCACGAAGCATAACCAAAACCCGAGAGGAAGAAAAACACCGCGTTAGCGATGCGCAGTTGTTTTGGGGTACGGTGTGTATTTGATCTTCTAGCTGTTATCAAGACGTAAATTTAGCCAATTATAGCTAATACTGCAGACTAATAATAAAAAAGAGCAGTATCAATTCGGTAAATCCATTAAAATATTAAAACCAACGTGCCGCCAATAATTAGTGTGGCGGCTATGGCCGTTTTCAACGTTAGCGTTTCGCCCAAAAATACGGCTGCCAGTATAATAGCCAGGGCCACGCTCAGTTTGTCAACCGGCGCAACCTGCGATACCTTGCCTAACTGCAAGGCTTTAAAATAACATATCCATGATAAGCCCGTGGCACAGCCTGAAAGGATAAGGAATGTCCAGTTTTGCCGTGTCAGACTACTGATGGTATTGTTGCTGCCTTTAACAAATACAATGGCCCAGGCCAGTACAATAATAACAACTGTTCGTATAGCTGTTGCGAGGTCAGTGTCAACGCCCTTTATGCCTACTTTTGCAAATATGGCCGTTAATGCCGCGAAGAGTGCTGATAGTAAAGCGTATATCCACCACATAGTAAATTGATTATTTTTGATTATAAATAAATGTCGGCAACAAATCTGTATAAAACTTGTTGCCTTGCTATACAAAATTAATACAGAATTATAACCTATTTTAGCTGACTAAATATAGCATAGTTTTATATGATGAAGTGGTTTTTCGGCCTTATTTTGTTAACACTTACCTATACAGCTTCGCTGGCCCAAACCTATACGCTCGATCATTACCTCGAAATTGCCAAAACCAACAGTCCGCTTTTAAGGGACCTGCATAACCAAACCGGTTTAAGCAAGCTGGATAGTTTGCGGTTAAGGGCAACTAACACCTACCAGGTTAATGCTGCAAGCGCGGGCTTATACTCACCTGTAATAGCCGAATTTGGTTATGCAGGCGCCATTACCAATGTTCACACTTTTAATGCATTAATGGGTATATCAAAAACTATAGTTGGCCGCGACAATTTAAACACCCAATTTGCGGCCATCCAGTTGCAGCGCGATTCGTTGATAGCGTTGGCGCACGTTTCTGAGCAGGACCTTAAAAAATCAATAATAGCCCAATATATTACCGCGTATGGCAGCCTGCAGCAATTAAATTTTAGCCGCGAAATAATTGACCTGCTTACCACAGAGGAAGGCCTGCTTAAAAAGTTAACACGCAACAACGTATACCGGCAAAGCGATTACCTGGCATTTTTAGTAACATTAAAGCAACAGCAGCTGCAATTATTTCAGGCAATTATGCAGTACAAAAATGATTATGCCACACTCAATTATTTATCGGGTATAGCCGATACTTCTATGGCTCAGCTAAGTGAACCGGCTATTCAAAAAGCAAGTACGCCGCCCATATCGGCAAGTATTTTTTATCAAAAATTCAGGTTAGACAGCTTAAGGCTGGCTAATAGCCACAAGTTAATTGATTTTAGCTATCACCCTAAAGTAAATGTTTTTGGCGATGCGGGTTACAATTCTGATTTTACCGGTCCTGCCTACAAAAACTTTGGCACCAGTGTTGGGTTTAGCGTCGTTGTGCCCATATATGATGGTGGTCAGCGTAAACTGCAACATGAACGAATTAACATAGAGGAAGATACCAGGTTGAGCTATAAAACATTTTTTGATGTGCAGTACCGGCAGCAAATAGCGCAGCTTAACCAGCAAATTGCCCAAAGCGACCAACTGCTTACCCAGGTGACCGACCAGATAAAATATACAGAGAGCCTGATAAAAGTTGATACACAGTTACTGCAAACCGGCGACCTTAAAATAGCCGACCTGCTATTGGCTATAAATAATTATCTTACAGCTAAGAACCTGTATACGCAAACCACTATCAGCAAACTGCAACTTATTAATCAGTTAAATTACTGGAACAAATAATTATGAAGCCATTTATATTAAAATATTTGTTTTTATCGGGCATTGTCCTGGTGATAGCATCCTGCAAAAGCAACAAAGCAGCGGATGACGAAGACGCAAAGGTCGACGTGCAAACGCCGGTAACCGTAGCAACTATTAATGATAGTACAATGGTTAATTATGCCAGCTTAAATGCCACTTCGGTTTACCAGCAAAAAAACTATGTAAAGGCCAATGCCAATGGTTTTATACAAAATGTATTTACACAATTTGGCCATTATGTAAATAAAGGCGAAGTACTATTCACGGTTAAAACCAAGGAGGCCGAAAGCATTGGAAATACCATTAATATTTTAGATACTTCATTCAAATTTACCGGCGTTAACAAGATCAGGGCGTCTCAGCATGGTTATATAACCCAGTTAAACCACCAACCCGGCGATTACGTACAGGATGGCGAGCAACTGGCCGTAATAAGCGACAGAGAAAGCTTCGCTTTTTTAATGCAGCTGCCTTATGAAATGCGCCAGTTAGTTAAACTAAACCAGGCTGTGCTGCTTACCCTGCCCGATGGTAAAAAAATTGACGGCAAAATAGCTTCGTTCATGCCAACGGTTGATACTGCCGCGCAAACGCAGGGTGTGGTTATAAAGATCGGTGGAAACGATGCCATACCCGAAAACCTGGTAGCAAAGGCCCGGATAATAAAAGCGTTAAAACAAAACACACAATCATTACCTAAAACGGCCATATTAGCCAACGAAACCCAAACAGAGTTTTGGGTAATGAAACTGATCAATCCAACTACAGCTGTTAAAACGCCGGTAAAAAAGGGTATCGAAACTGATGACAGGATTGAAATTCTTTCGCCTAAGTTTTCTCCGCAGGATAAGATAGTAGTAACCGGAAATTATGGGCTTCCCGACACGGCTAAAGTTAAAATAGTACAATAATGGCGAACCGTATAAATATAGATAAGGCCGAGAACTTCTTTATTTTTTACAGGAAACCGTTGATGCTGGTTTTAGCAATCATTGTTATGGGCGGTGTTTATTGTTATACCCAATTACAAACCTCCTTATTTCCTGAGATCACTTTCCCAAAAATAAAGATCATTGCCGATGAAGGTTTGCAGCCGGTAAACAAAATGATGATAACGGTTACCAAGCCGTTAGAAAACGCGATAAAGCAGGTTCCCGACCTGGAAGTTGTCAGGAGTACCACCAGCAGGGGGAGTTGCGAAATATCGGCCTATATGTCATGGAGCGCTAATATTGACCTGAGCAAAGAGCAAATTGAATCGCAGATCAGCAAAATACGTGGCGACCTGCCTCCTGATGTAAATATATCGGTAGAGAAGATGAACCCCTCTATCCTGCCGGTAAGCGGCTACACGCTCGAAAGCCATAGCCGCTCGCCCATTGAACTAAAGCAAATAGCTACATTTACCGTAAAACCTTTTTTATCGCAGGTTAACGGCGTATCCGAGATCAGGGTGATAGGCGGTAAAACCAAGGAATACTGGCTGGTACTTAACCGGGCAAAAATGAGTGAACTGTCGCTCACTCCCGACATGATAAACACGGCGCTCGCGGCCACCAACTTCATCAAATCAGAAGGTTACCTCGCTGATTATAAAATGCTTTACCTAACCGTTACCGATGCTACGGTAACTAATAAACAGCAGTTAGAAAACCTTGTGATCAGCAATAACCGTAAAAGGGTTATCCAGTTAAAGGATATTGCCGATGTGCAGATAAGCGAAGGCATTGAGTATACAAAAATAAATGCAAACGGGCACGATGGCGTGCTTATTGCGGTAATTAAGCAACCGGCCACTAATTTGATATCCCTATCAAAAGATATGGAAAGTAAAGTGGCAGCCTTGCGAAAAGAATTACCCAAAGATGTAACCATCAAACCCTATTATGTACAGGCCGA
>CAISKH010000576.1 GCA_903885865.1 uncultured Mucilaginibacter sp. | reverse complement strand
TATTAAAGGTTGTAATTTTATTGTTCAATATTTTTACGCTGCCATACCTGTCAAAATCCGTCATGTGCTTTAACGCGATAGATATATCACTTTTATTGTTTTGATGAAAGTCGGCAAAACGATTAATGTTAATAGGGAAATAGGTATCACCGTTAATTATTAAAATATCGTCTTCAACAGTTTTACTTAAAGCGTATTTAATACCCCCACCTGTACCTAAGGGTACGTTTTCAATAGCATATTTTATGGAAATACCCTTGTAATCGGTTTTAAAATGATTGAAAATAACTTCAGCTTTGTATCCCACCGAAAGCGACACGTCTTTAACCTGATAATTAGATAACCACTCAAATATATAATTTAAAAAAGGGGTTCCGTTAATTGGCGCCATAGGTTTAGGGATTCCTTTTACAATATCACGCAATCTTGTTCCTAAACCACCGGCTAAAATAATTGCTTCCATAATTATCCTTTGTATTCTTTATCAATAACTAAGCACGTTCATTACTTGTTAATCTTCCAACCATGGCAGCCACCCTCGCTAAATTGAAATGGAACAATTTCGCCGTCTTTATTTTTTTTTAATGAATTGATAATATTGATTTTTTTTGTCGGGTCAATTACGAACATAATAAAACCGCCACCACCCGCACCCGATACCTTATCAGCTATTGCACCAGCCATTAAAGTTCTTTTTACTATACGATCAATATTATTATTAGATATTGATCTGGCCATTAGCTTTTTGTTTTCCCATGAACTGCCTAATATCTTTGCGTATGAACCGATATCACCTTTTAAAATAGCCTCTTTCATATGCAATGAGCTTTGTTTTATTTGATGCATTGCATCAATAGCTACTGTATTACCTGATGACGTGTTTTCCTTTTGTTCATCAATAATTTGCGCAGACGAGCGCGACGCTCCAGTATAATAAAGAAGCATACTTGATTCTAACTCATCAATTATCCATCTTTTTACACGAAGGGGATTTACCACTACCCGGTCATCATTAAAGAATTCCATAAAATTAAAACCGCCAAATGTTGCTGCATATTGGTCTTGCTTGCCTCCGCTTAGATTTAAATCAATACGCTCAATTTCATAGGCAAGATGTGCCATTTCATACTCACCCAGCGGTAGCCCTAACCATTCTGTAAAAGCCTTTACAATCGCTACAACCATCGCAGATGATGAACCCAAGCCACTGCCGGGAGGGGCATCAGAATATGTTGTTATTTCAAATGATAATTGTTTGGTTATTTTAAAATCCTTCGCAATTCTGTTGTAAACACCTTTGTGCAAATCCAATATACCATCCATTGGTAATTGTAATGATGAATTGTATGATACCGATTTGTTAATATCAGGAGCAATTATTTTGATAAGCTTATTTCTAGTTTCTTTGATAGTGCAAAAAGCATATAAATTAATAGTAGCATTTAAAACAAGCCCCCCGTACAAATCGCTGTATGGCGAAACATCACTTCCTCCACCTGCAAGACCTAAACGGAGAGGTGCTTTTGAACGTATAATCATTATTCTATATTGACATTTATCTAAAAAAATACTAAAATAGCCAGGTTGCTGATTCTTTTTCAGGATACTAATTTAGCTTTTTTAAAGATATCAACTATTTGTTTTGCTGTAGCTGGCCATGAAAAATCTTTTAAACGCTGTTGGCCTTTGTTTATCATCTCTTTTTGCAAGCCCGGGTCTTGCAATACCGTATGTATTTTATCGGCAATGTCCTTTATATCATAAGGATCAAATGATAAAACAGCATCGCCGCCAACTTCCGGCAAGCAGGTATTGTTAGCTACCAGCACAGGTAAATTATGAGAAAATCCCTCTAAAACACCCAGCCCAAAGCCTTCGTTTAATGACGGAAAAACATATATTAATGCGTTATCATAAAGTTCTTCAACCTCGACATCGGTTAAATAACCAGGGATTACCACCGCGTTCTCCAGATGTCGTTTTTCAACAGCATCAAGTATTGACGTATAATCGCTATCAAGTCTACTGGTTAATAACGGGCCCGCCAACACTAGCTTTAATTCCGCGTAGCCCGTTTTTTTTATCTCACCAAAAGCATTTATCAAAGCCACAAGATTTTTCCTTTTAAACATTGCCCCAACATGTAAAATGTAATTATCGGGTGTAATAGACAGTCGTTTTAAAAGTTGAGCCGAATCATTAACCTTTTCATTATAATCTACCCTTTTGGGGCCGCCATCATACACCACGATTAATTTGTCGGTAGGTAGCCCCGTAAAGTGAGCTATTTGTTTCTTACCATAAAATGTTTTAGTAATAACGAATGCAGATCTTCTTGCCCCCGGAAGAGCCGTATTTTTATAAAGCCATAACCAAAGCTTTCCGTAATGCTCGGGTGATTCAAAACAAAATGCATCATGGATGGTCGCAATAGTTTTATACCCAAGGTGTATGTACGGAACACACTCGTCAACGCAAAATAGAATATCGCACTTTTTTAACCACGCTTTTAAAGGCAATATCAATTGTTTCCAAAGCTGAAACCTGAAATGTCCAATCCATTTCGCTAACTTAAGGTTGCCGTTATAAATTGGAATAGAAGTATCTAAAAAATAAAATCGCAAGTCATCATCACTATCACTATTTTTAAATTCTCTGCATAATTCCTCCAGATAGGTTTTAATACCTGTTTTATTTGTCTTCAGACTGCGTATATCTACTCCTATGGTTAATGGTTTGGGCATATCTTATATTTCTCCGCGGATTTTTATCACTTTTGCCGGCACGCCTGCAACTATAGAGTTTGCCGGGATAGATTTAGTGACCACAGCGCCGGAGGCAATTACACACCCATCGCCGATAGTTACACCAGCCAAAATGGTTACACCGCCCCCCAGCCAACAATTGTTCCCAATAACTACCGGTTGTTTAGTAACGCCTTGTTCTTTTATGGTGAGCGACGTGTCTGAAAAATTATGATTTTCTGAAAATACCTGGATGTTTGGCCCTGTAATCACATCGTTACCAATAGTAATGCCGCCCTGTCCGGCTAAAAAGGCGCGGGCTCCAATGCCGGTCCGGTCGCCAATGGTAATGCCTGTTCCTTTTTGGGCAATAACCCCGGTGCAAAAAAGGATAGAATCGCGTGCAATGGAAACATGATGGCCAAGTTTTATGCCATTAACAGATAAGGCATTAATACTTACATTATCATCCAGTATCAGGTTTTTTTCGGCGGTTAGTTGGTAGCCATGACGCACCTTTACACGGGTGCCGACAAAAAGCAAACCTGATGATTTTTTTAAAAATGGTTTTAAAAATAATCCCCTTATTATTTGAAAAAACCTTACCCATATAACGCTAACTATGTCGCGAGCCAAGTAAGAGCTTTCCCATTTATAATCAGGATCATTCTTTAATTTTCCTATTAATTTTTCAATTATCATTTGCCGGTTGTAATTGAGGTGCCTGGCGCATTATAATACTGATCAATAAGCCGGATAAGAACCAACTCATATAAGATACATAAGATGATGACTCTATTTCGGTTGTTAATGTAGATATCAAAAGTCCGACTTTTATAAAAAAAACAGTCATACAAAGTTTTCTTTCTTTCCCTTTTAATATGGAAAGCCATTTAAAGCTTACTTTAATAAACAGTACAAATACAAATAAGTATAAAATTGCGGCAATTATGCCGGCTTGAACGCCCAATATAATCAATTGGTTTTCCCCGCCAATGTTTTCGCTTAAAGTGGCGCCAACTCTTCCAGATGAACCTAATCCAATTCCAAAAGGATGCTGGATCATTGACATAATCCCTTCTGTCCATGCCAGTAAATGCCCTAGGCTGGATGGATCGGTAAAATTAATCGTATTTAAAAGAACTGCTATAAGGCCGCTATGGTTGTTTTCAAACTGGTAAAACAAGTATATAATATAAATTGCAGCTAAAACAAACGCATATTGAATGGCATGTATAATAAATTTTCTTTTCGTTACCAGCGCGTACACATAGATCATTATAAAATAGCTGGCCAAAGGAGCCCGCGACAAAGCAAACAGGATCGATAAAAACGTGGCGCCCACGGCGAGTATACCAACGCCGTTAATATTAAATTTATTGTCATCGGTTGTGTACAAACCGATAATTACGGCCAGGGCAAGCAGCGTAGCTTCACCATGTTCAAGGGGGCTTGTAAAGAAACTGGCAAACCTGGTGTATCCGCTATCCGAGGTAAAAGTTTCTGCCAGCCCAAGCGAACCTTCCTTTTCGAGATTATAATAATGGTAGCTGTAATCAAAATAGCCGGAATTAAATTGCAAGGGACTTTGGCAAACTACTTCAACAAGCAAAACCGCCGCTGCTGCGATCGTCAGCAGGATGATATAGTTAAAGTACTTATTGATGTAAATGGTTTTTGGATCAAAAAAGCGTCCTGTAAAATAGACCACTACGTAAAAAGATATACTTTTCAAAGATATTAGCCGGCCCGTAAAAGATTGATCGCCGATAGGTAACAGAGCGTAGATGATGAGATATAAAAAAAAGGAAAATATTAAATGGTCAATAAGATGGAACTTTGGACGTTGTTTTAGGGCTACTATATTTAAAATAAGCACGCTAACAATAAGCAGTTCTTTAAATGATTGCATGAAAGGGATAAAAGATGCCAGTCCGAATGTGAACGCAACCGACATGGCGGTGGTGTACATTGATAACCCAAAGATCAAATAGATCAATATACCGCTTGTATTGCCTTTGTATATTTCCTTTACAGCTACAATGAATGAAGTAATATAAATAAGCAGGAAAATAATAAACATGCTGGTGAGTTAACTTTGAGGCCAAATTAAGGTTTTTGACTGAAATTTTCCTTTTTTAAGCCTTTATTAAGCTAGTTGCGCCTTAATTTTCTGAATAAGCGACATTTGGTTTACAGGGCAATTAATTATATTTTGCGACAACATGGTAAAACTTGTAAATCAGATAAAAAGAACGATAAGAACAATTCAGCGCCTTTTACAAAAAAGACTTGCAAAGAACATTGATCATCTGTATGAGGATTCGCCTTATAACCAGTTAATGACCGAACTGTATAAGAAAGAAGATTACGGGAAATATCAGCAATATACCCAGTTTCGTAAATCATTTGAAGCGCGGGTTTTAAAATTAACCGGCACAGGTTATGTAAGGATGTTGGGTGCTTTGTATTATTTTAACAGATTCCACAATCTGTTCAGCTTACGTGAAGCATGTACAGATCATACCGGCTTAAATTCGCGAATGCGTTTTAGCCTGGAGATTATAGACCAATATTTTGGGGATGCTAAAAAAATATACCTTACAGAACATAATACGTCTTATCATAAAAAATTAGCAAATTCAAATCAATACGATTTGGTTACCAGTGTATATAAACCGGGCGATGGTCTGCACCAGGACCTGACTAACCTTACTTACCCGGATAATTTATTTGATTTATGCCTGTCGTTTGAGGACCTGGAACATATACCCGATTATCAAACAGTTATTAAAGAATTGTACAGGGTTACAAAACCTGGAGGAAACGTACTTTTAAGCGCTCCCTTTATATTTGAAAATGATAAAACCCTTACCCGGGCAACTATCGATGAAAAAGGAGAAATTACGCATTTATTAACACCGGAATATCATGGCGACCCTGTACTACCCCTTGGCATATTGTGTTACTATCATTTCGGATGGGACCTGCTGGATAGTTTTCGGAATGCAGGGTTTAAATCGGTAAAAGTAGTAACAGGCTATAATATAGATAAACTAATATTGGATACACTACTTTTTATAGTCGCCGAAAAATAAGTATTACATATTCAGGGCCAAATAGAGTTTTGGGGAGTGAGTATGCCGTCCCTTAGCCCCTTAATTAAAAATCGGGCCTTTTCATTACGGCCACGAAGTTTGAAATAGGTCAATAGCGATAAATAATAAATGCCATTATAAATTATATTTACCGGATAAAAAAATGGATTGCCGTACTTCCGTAAAAACCAGATATGGTTTCTGCTGATATAATAATGAATAACCGGGCTAAGAAAGCCTTCTTTTTTTTCTACTTTGGCCGCTACACCTGCTTCATGATACAATTTACACATAGGTAAGTAATGCAGCTCATAGCCAATTTTACGGAGCCTGAAGGATAGCTCTGTATCTTCATAATATAAAAAAAAGCGCGGGTTAAATAACCCGCTTACCGATAAGGCCGAATTCCTTATAAGCATACAACAACCGGTTACCCACTCTACGGTTTTAAAGATATCGGAATTATTTGGAAGTTTGGTTGAAGACGAAGTTATCCCCCATAACTTGTTAAAACTGCCCTCGCCGTTCCATAGTTTGTTTTTATCGTACATCCAGTATATAGCAGGTTGTGCCGCCGCAGCCTGGAGATGATTATCCAAATGCGCGATGAGGCAGCTTACCAGGTCACTTTCAACCAGCGTATCAGTATTCATTACCAGGGAATATTTATAACCATTTTGTATGCTATAAACCAAGCCTTTGTTGTTACCCTCGGCAAAGCCCAGGTTTTCATTGTTTTCTATATATATCAGATCAGGAAATTGATTTTTTAATAAACGCAGGGAGTCATCAGTTGAACCGTTATCAGCAACAATAATATTAAATAACCGTTCATCACAATGTTGCTTCAATGCAACAATGCAGTTTGCTGTATGTACAGGCGTATTCCAGTTAAGCAGGATAATGGCAACGGGTTTATGCATTTTTTACAGCAGATTTTTTTACAATGTATTCATACATAAGGCACGAGCTGGTTTCAACAATCAGCGTAAAAGTTCCTATAAGCGGAGTACTGCCTGAATTTAATAATATAAAAGCAGTTAAGGGAGCCATCACAACCAAAATTACCGCTATCCGGAACATATATACCATGTTGTTTTTCAAAAGCTGGTCTAGTATGTTTAATACGTTAAACGATGACACTACGGGTACAAATGCCATTATTCTTAAAAATAATACCGCAGTTACACTATGTTCTTTTGTCAATACGAATATGATAAGATCGGCAAATACAAATATAAATATAGCGCCGGTAAACCATAAACCGGCCAGTAGATATTTGGCTTTTTTCCTGTAAGCGTTCCACAAATCTGTACTTTGTTTATAAATATGTACAGCATTTGGGTATATAGCGTTTGAAATAATAATAAGCAAACTTCTGCATTGTCCAATGACCCTGTCGCATATAGAGTAGGCGCCAAGTACGTTTGCATTGTTCCATTTTGCGAGGGCAAACAAAATGAAAGATTGTTGCACTATACCTGAAATATTATTGACAGTGAGATAAAAATTACCTTTCCCAATTTTAAACAATTCACTTTTTAAAGGTAGTTGAAATGGCAGTTTATTCTTCGCCCCTAAATAAATGAGCAGGCCCAGGTAGGTTACAACATTGCCCGCACCCAATATAAAATTTACCCATCCTGCATCGGCCCGGTCTTTTATGAAAATGAGTAGTGCCCCTACTGCTATAATATTAAATACCAGGTTGAACACGTTAAACAACTTTAGTTTTTCAAAACCAATGTAAAAACAAAGCGGGTTAAAAACCTCGGCTAAAACAATGGGTATTGCCAGTATGAAGTAAGAATAATAAGGGACATTAAATGCATGCAGGCCAGGCAATACAATTAAAAAAAGCGCAAATATTAATGCCCTTATCCAAATAGTATTATAAAACACCTTGTTGAGCTCTTTTTTATTATCAAGGTTACCGGCCACATCACGCACCGCCGATTGATTTGTGCCATAGTTAATAATAGAGCCTATAAATTGCGCAAACCTGTTGACCCACATAATGATGCCAAATTCCGCAATACCAACAACGCCGGTAATAATGCGGATGGTAAGCAGCAACAATAATATATTGGAAATTTGAATACCGCTTAAATTGAAAAAATTTGACAGAATATTGGTTTCTTTTAATTTATTATAGGAGCCAATTATGCGTTGTTTCAAATTTTACAGATTATTTTG
>CAISKH010000575.1 GCA_903885865.1 uncultured Mucilaginibacter sp. | reverse complement strand
CCTAACCTGTTTTTTATAGAAATATAGTACTTTTAGAAAACGCGGTTCATACCCCCGGCATGAAGTAAATTATAGGTAATTAATGGCCACAACCAAACCACAAAATCTCGACTGGATAAACAGCTTAAGGCTCATTGCGCTATTTGCGGTTATTGTATTGCATACAGCCGCCATCCCTTTAGAGCAGTATGGTAAAATACCGCTTCATAACTGGCTAACCGCCGACTTTTATAACGCGCTGGTGCGTTTTGCCGTGCCTGTATTTGTAATGATAACCGGCGCCCTGCTGCTGCACCGCGAATATGAGTTGGGCGATTTTCTAAAAAAACGCTTAGGCAGGGTAATACCCCCCTTTTTATTCTGGAGCCTGGTATATGTGGCTTACTCCTGGTATAACGGCGACTTGATTTTTAAGGACGATACGTGGACAAGCGTTAAACAGGTTTTGCACCAGCTAAAATATGGCAGTTCGTACCATTTATGGTATGTATATATGCTGATTGGGCTTTATTTCTTTATACCCGTTATAAGCAAATTTGTACGCAATGCTACAAAAAGGGAGACTGAGTATTTCTTGGTGATGTGGCTGGTTGTTATGCTGGTAGCCCAACCTTATTTAACAAGATTCGACCCGCAGGTCGACCTGCATTATTTTGCGGATTATGGCGGTTACCTGGTATTGGGCCATTATCTTACTTTCCATATAGATTATAGCAAATACCTTGTTTTGCGTATGTTTTTTTTATTCCTGTTTGTTTTAATTATCATTATGGTGGGTACTTACCTGCTTTATAAAAATAATACCAATCAAACCTTATTGTACGAGCCTGTTAATCCTGCTATTGTATTGTTATCGGCAAGCATATTTTTGATGGCCCGTTTCAGTAAGCTGCACATGCCGTCGTTTCTTATAAAGGCCAGGGATTTTGCCTGCCGGTATAATTTCGGTATTTATTTAAGCCATGCGCTCTTTTTGTATTTGCTGGATGATTTCGGTATAAGTTATAAGCTTTGTACACCAATAATAAGCATTCCGGTAACGGCGGTAATATGTTTTATTTTGTCGTTATTGTTGGTTTGGATATTAGATAAGATACCAGTTGCAGGGAAATGGATAGCGGGGTAATTAATAATTAATCAACCATAAAATGAAAAAAAACATCTTTTTAACTTTGTTTTTTGTTACAGCGATGAATGTTTTTGCTCAACAACCCGACCCCAAATTTGAATTATATATCCTCGCCGGGCAATCAAACATGGCGGGCAGGGGAATTATAACTGATGAGTTTAAAAATGAGGGTAACAGCAACGTATACATGCTTACTAAGGATAATCAATGGGTATTAGCCAAACACCCTGTTCATTTTGATAAACCTACTGCCGGAGTTGGCCCGGGGCTGGCTTTCGGGATAGCAATGGCTAATGCCAACCCAACGGTTAAGATCGGTTTGATACCTTGTGCGGTAGGCGGCACGCCTATTGAGCATTGGCTGCCCGGCGCTTACGATCCCGCAACCAAAACACATCCGTATGATGATGCGGTGGTGCGCATAAAATATGCCATGCAGTTTGGTGTAATAAAAGGCATTATATGGCACCAGGGCGAAGCAAACAGCGCATCCGAAAAGGCAAAAATATACCTGGCCCAGCTAACCGAATTGATAGGGCGTTTCCGTACGCTCGTAAATAATGCCGACCTTCCCTTTGTTGCAGGCGAACTGGGCCAATATCGCCCGGAATTTACATACATTAATACCGAACTGGCTAAACTTCCGGGAACAGTGCCCCATACGGCCCTGGCCACTACCGAAGGGCTGGTGCACCGTGGTGATACATTGCATTTTAGCAGTCCGTCTGCTGATGAATTGGGCAGGCGGTATGCGGTGAAAATGTTGGAGTTGCAGAAGCAGGTAATAAGTAAATAAGTGATACCTGATATGCATTACTTATTATTAGTTTAGCAGCTAATTAAGACCCTGTTTTAAAGTTATGAAGAAGTTTTTG
>CAISKH010000574.1 GCA_903885865.1 uncultured Mucilaginibacter sp. | reverse complement strand
CACGGGCACAAACCATAGAAATAATAAAAAAGCATGCTAAGTTTAGCAGGCTTTTTTATTATTATATCCTTTAATTCCTCTCCATTTAGGGGGCGATTAATTCATCCTATACGGGGCGATCAAATAAAACTCAGGGATCTGTACGTTGAAAACGGCGTTATCTATGGTACGCGACATCTGGTATTCGCCTTTCATGCTGCCCATATCAGTTTTAAGATTACAGCCTGATACATATTCGTGCGAGTTTCCTGGCTCAATAATGGGCTGTTGCCCTACCACACCTTCTCCCTCAACTTCACGCTTGGCGCCGTTCGAGTCGAAAATATACCAGTGCCTGCTTAAAAGACGTACGGCATAATTACCCATATTTTCTATATGAACCTTATAAGCAAACATAAAATGGTCATTAGCCGGGTTAGAATATTCCGGCTGATAAATGGTTTCTACCGAAACCTTGACACCATCAGTTATAAATGTAACCATATCGCGCAAATCAATTTGATCAAATATAAAACAGCAATTCAAAAATTAAGCCATTTGAATGGCATAATTTTCGGCAATATATATTTTTTTTATACTAAAGAAAAAAATAAGAAATGTTAAATTTCTATACTGTATACGGAATCTGCAAACCGGGGGTTGTTCTCAATTTCGCAAAGAATGTCATCCAGTTCATCAAAAGTACCCGCCGTAACCAGTTTCATGCGGTATTCTTTGAAGTTTTCTATCCCTTTAAAGTAGTTTGAATAATGCCTGCGCATTTCAAATACGCCGGTTTTGGGGCCCTTCCACTCTATTGATTTGAGCAAATGGGTACGGCAGGCATTTATTCGTTCGGCAAAAGTGGGCGCTTCAAGGTGTTCGCCGGTTTTAAAATAATGTTTTATTTCGCGAAATATCCAGGGATAACCAATGGCGGCCCTGCCAATCATCATACCGTCAACGCCATATTCCATGCGCCAGGCTGCCGCCTTTTCAGGCGAATCAATATCGCCATTACCAAAAATGGGTATTTCTATCTGCGGGTTTTTCTTGATCTCGCGTATCAGTGTCCAGTCGGCCGGACCCTTGTATAGCTGTGCGCGGGTGCGGCCATGTATAGTTAATGCCTTTATGCCAACATCCTGCAAACGCATGGCTACTTCCTGCACATTTTTGGTATTATCGTCCCAGCCTAAACGTGTTTTTACGGTTACAGGCAAATGCGTGGCTTCAATTACCGCTTTGGTCATGGCCACCATTTTATCAATATCCTGCAATAAACTGGCACCCGCGCCACGGCAGGCTACATTTTTTACCGGGCAACCGTAGTTAATGTCGATAAGGTCAGGGTTGGCTTTTGTTGAAATTTCAGAAGCCTCGCGCATGTGTTCAATATCGCTGCCGAATATCTGTATGCCTATGGGGCGCTCATATTCAAATATATCGAGTTTTTTGCGGCTCTTAGCGGCATCGCGTATTAACCCTTCGGACGAAATAAACTCGGTGTACATCATATCTGCCCCATGCTGTTTACACACGTAACGGAAAGGCGGATCGCTCACATCTTCCATCGGCGCCAGCAGCAGCGGGAATTCTCCTAAATCAATATTTCCTATTTGTACAGACATGGCTTATCTTTAAGCGCTACAAAAATACGAATTTTACGACAAATGACAGTAAACACCTATAAACAGTTACATCCATCATTACAATTACTCATCTTTATTTCGATCACATTAACCGGAATATTCATTGGTTACTTAATTGGCGCAGGCCTGATCATCGCTTTTTATGGCGTAAATGTTTTAACATCGGTTGCCAGGTTAGATCTATCAACTCCAAATGCTGCTGATGCTTTATGGGTATTACAAATTATAAGCACTACCCTGCCTATTTTTGCGGCTGCCGTTATTTTCGCCCGGTTTATTGTAAAAGATCCCCGTGAGTATTTGAAAACAACCTTTAAATTCCCGCCGGTTTTATTGGCAATTATATTTTGCATAATGCTGTTCTCATCACCCCTGATAGAACTTTTGTCGAACATTAACCAACACCTGGCTTTGCCGCAGTTTTTAAGCGGCCTGCAACAATGGATGCGCGACAGTGAAGACAAGGCGCAAAAGCTTACTGTGGTATTGCTGCAAATGAAAACTTTTTGGAGCATGGTTATAAAAGTGCTGATTGTTGGCTTATTAACTGCCGTTGTTGAAGAATTTATGTTCAGGGGTTGTTTACAAACCTTATTTACCCGCTGGACAAAAAACACCCATGCCGCTATATGGATAACCGCTATATTGTTCAGTTCTTTCCACATGGAATTTTTTGGCTTTTTGCCCCGGCTGATGCTGGGCGTATTATTTGGCTACCTGGTGGCCTGGAGCGGCAGCATCTGGACGTCTGTTTGGGCGCATTTTATTAATAACGGCACAGCGGTTGTTGTAACCTATCTTTTTCAAAATAAAATGATAAAGTATAATCCTGATGACCAGCATGTACAAGTATTTAATTATGGCAGCTACCTGTTTAGCCTGATAATTATTTTATTTTTGCTGTTGCTGTACAAAAATATCGCTGCCGGCAAAAAACTGCTGCCGGAATATTAAATGGAAAAGAACTGGATAAAGATTTTTACTTCGGCTGATTTTTACCAATCGGAAATTATTAAGCAGGTGCTTTGCGAACACCATATCCATGCTGTTTTATTAAATAAACAAGCTTCGTCGCATCGTAATTTCGGTAATGTTGAAGTTTATATTCACCAGGAAAATTTCAGCAACGCAATTGAGCTGATGATCCTGAACCAATTATAAAATATGAGAACACGCGCCATAACAGGCTTCTTTTTTGTTATAATAATGCTCGGCTCTGTTTTATTGGGCCATTATGTATTCGGCATATTTTATTTATTGCTCAGCGCGTTTTGCCTTTGGGAGTTTTACGGTTTGATAAAAAAAGCTGGGATAAGCCCGAACCTGGCAAGCGGTTTATTTAACGGTGTTTTTATATATGCCCTTTTCGCGCTGGTAACTTATGCAGGTGGTAGCGAATATAAATTGTTAGTCATGCTGCCGGTTACGCTAAGCGCCATATTTATACAGGAACTGTTTAAAAAGAGCGACGCGCCGTTTACCAGTATAGCTTACACCTACCTGGGGTTAATATTTACGATTATTCCTTTTACTTTTTTTCATGCCCTGGCGTATGTGAAAGGCACGTTTGATTTTCATTTCCCGCTCGCATTCTTGTTGATGTTATGGGCCAATGATACCGGCGCCTACCTGGTAGGTGTTAAATTTGGGAAAACCAAATTATTTGAACGGCATTCGCCAAAAAAAACCTGGGAAGGTTTTGTTGGGGGCGCGGTTATTACAGGGATAGTAGCCTATATTATCAGTATTTACTTTACCGACTTGAACCTGCAGCACTGGATTTGCGTTGGCGTACTGATAAGCTGTTTCGGCACAACCGGCGACCTTGTAGAATCAATGTTTAAGCGAAGTATTGATGTTAAAGATTCGGGCGGTATATTGCCTGGGCATGGCGGCCTGCTCGACCGTTTTGACGGGTTTTTAATGGCCGCTCCAATTGTATATGCTTACCTATACTTCATTACAAATGCTTAATTTTGCGTTATGAAAAAAATGACCGTTCATAAAGAAGGATATACCTCTATTGCCCTGTGCATCCTGTTCATCTTTGTTTTGAATGCGGTAATACAATTCTACTTTCCGCAGGCATACGTTTTTAAATGGATCATCTATATTTTATCGTTCGCGTTGTTTGTTATTATCCTGCAGTTCTTTCGCAGCCCGTTTTTAGAGGTTACAAAGGATGATACGCAAGTGTTATGCCCTGCAGACGGTAAGGTGGTAGTGATTGAAGAAACCATTGAAACCGAGTATTTAAAAGATAAGCGCATACAAATTTCGGTTTTTATGTCGCCCATAAACGTGCATATTAACCGTAACCCAATAAGCGGTATAATTAAATATTTTAAATATCATCCCGGTAAATACCTGGTGGCCTGGCACCCCAAATCATCCACAGAAAATGAACGCACCACGGTAGTTACCGAAAACAGTGCAGGCGTACCGGTTTTGTTCAGGCAAATTGCAGGGGCTTTGGCCCGCCGGATAGTATGGTATATAAAAGAAGGCGATGTGGTTGAGCAGGGCCAGGAATTTGGTTTTATAAAATTTGGCTCAAGGGTTGATGTTTTTTTACCGTTGGGATCAAAGGTAAATGTGGAGATAGGTGAAGTGGTTTTGGGCGGAGTTACTGTATTGGCCAGCCTACCGGTTAAACCTAAATCAAAAAAAGGTTAAATTACCACCAGCGCTGGTTATTAACGTCTTCCTCGTTTTTTTTTTCGGATGGCTCAACTGCCGGTCTTTGCGCTTTTGTAGCTACGGGCCGCAATTGCTTTTCTTGTTTAGCCTGAATAGTATTTGTCTGTACTTCCGCATTATTTAAT
>CAISKH010000573.1 GCA_903885865.1 uncultured Mucilaginibacter sp. | reverse complement strand
GTGTTGTTATTTCATCTACAACAACTACTGGTGCTTTAACTGCTGTAACTGGTTCAGCTTACCAAGTGTTACAACTTAGTGCTTCTGGTATTCCAGTATTTGGTGTTTTTATAGCCGGAACGACCAAACCTGAAAAAATGTCAGGGTTCAATTAAAAGATGAGCTTGTGTGATTATGAAAAACTTTTTAGATGAGAATTTTCTATTAGAAAGCAAAACAGCAGAATTGCTTTTTAATGAGTATGCCAAACAACTGCCTATAATAGATTACCATTGCCATTTACCGCCCGAGGCAATAGCGAACGATCATCAATTTGAAAACCTTACACAAATTTGGTTGTATGGCGATCATTATAAATGGCGGGCTATGCGTGCAAATGGTGTTAATGAAGATTTCATAACCGGTAATAAAACCGATTTTGAAAAGTTCGACAAATGGGCGGCAACCGTACCATACACATTACGAAACCCATTATACCATTGGACCCATCTTGAATTACAGCGTTACTTTAATATATACGAATTGTTATCGCCGGCAAATTCAAAAGAAATATACGAGGCGTGTACAAGTAAATTGCAAACGCCGGAATACAGCGTTCGCGGCCTTATTAAAAAAATGAACGTGGAAGTTATCTGTACAACTGATGATCCGTTGGATAACTTAATGTTTCACCAGAAAATAAAGCAGGGGGATCATGCCCTAAAAGTGTTGCCTGCGTTCAGGCCCGATAAGGCAATGGCTTGTGATGATGTTGGCGCTTTAAATAATTATATAAAAAAACTCGAACAGGTTTCGGGGTATGACATCGTTACATTGGATGATTATTTAATAGCGCTAAAGAGCCGACACGATTATTTTGCCGCAAATGGCTGCGCGGTGTCAGACCATGGCCTCGAACAGTTATATGCCGAAGATTATACCGAAACCGAAATCAGGGCAATTTTTAAAAAGATAAGGTCGAACGATATATTACAACCGGTGGAGATTTTAAAATTCAAATCGGCAATGTTATACCAATTTGCACTATGGGATCACGAAAAAGGTTGGGTTCAGCAATACCATCTGGGTGCATTGCGTAATGCCAATTCTCGTGCTTTTAAAAACGCGGGGCCTGATACAGGCTGGGATTCTATCGGAGATTTCAGCCAGGCAAGAGCTTTATCAAAATTCCTGGATAAACTTGATGTTGACAATAAATTAGCAAAGACAATTATTTATAATGTAAACCCGTCTGATAACGAGATTTTTGCAAGCATGACCGGTAACTTTAACGATGGTTCTATCGCGGGTAAAGTTCAATTTGGATCTGCCTGGTGGTTCCTGGATCAAAAAGATGGCATGACCAAACAAATGAATGCCCTATCAAACATTGGCCTTTTGGCCAGGCTGGTTGGTATGCTTACTGATTCACGAAGCTTTATGTCGTACCCGCGCCATGAATATTTCAGGCGGCTGGTTTGCAATATGTTTGCTGAGGATATAGAGAACGGCCTGCTACCAAATGATCTAAAATGGACGGGAAAAATCATCCAGGATATTTGTTATTACAACGCGCAGCAATATTTTGATTTTTAACCTATCCGGGTTATTTTTATTAGAGTTTATTGGACGATGATCGCAAAATGATCTCAGTTTGCAATTGCTGGGTTACAAATTCTGTTAGCGGATATTTGCTTTCTATATTTTTAATAAGAATTTCGGTGGCTATCTGTCCGATTTGAAAGGCCGGCTGACGTATTACCGTTAAAGGTGGGTCAAACAATTCGGCAACATTCGAATTTGTAAAGCCTACTATTGCAATGTTATCGGGTACACCTAATCCAAGCCGCTTAATTATAGAAATACAGCTGGTTGTAAGCCTGTCGCTGGCTATAAATATTGCCTCGGGACGGGGATTCAAATTTAGCAATTCGTTCACCGCTACTTCTACTTCTTCCTGCACCATGCCACCATGATTGCAATGCTTAACATATTCGGGGTTAAAAGGTATGTTATGAGCATTTAAGGCCGCCCTATAAGCCTCCAATCTTTCCCTGCTTATTAAAAGATTGTTTGAATTAGTTAAATGAGCTATTTTAGTAAAGCCCTCTTTAATTAAAAGCTCCACTGCATCAAACGATCCTTTAAAATTATCAGCGGTTACTTTATGAGCTTCTATATCTGCAACAACCCTATCAAAAAACACTATCGGAAAACCTTTGTCAAGCAAGTATTTAAACTGGCTTGTATCTGTTGTTTCTGCAGAAATTGAAACCAGCAAACCATCAACATGCCTTGAAAGCAAATGCTGTATATTGGCTTCCTCGCGGGCAAAAGACTCATGTGTTTGGGTAATAATAACATGGTAGCCCCTGTTATAGGCGATGGATTCTATGCCATTTATTGCCTGCGAAAAATAATTATTTGCTACCTCGCAAACCACAACACCAATAGAGTGACTTTTTTGATCTTTAAGGCTTAATGCAATTGGATTTGGTCGGTAGTTAATTTTTTCAGCATATTCTAAAACCAATTTTTTTGTTTCAGTACCAATTTCATAGCTCCCGTTTAAAGCCCGCGAAACCGTTGACGTTGATAGCCCGAGCGCTTTTGCGATATCCTTTATTGTATACGATTCAAACATATCATTGTATTGGTTTACAAATTGGTCACAAGTAGGTTGGAATAAATCTACAATTTAAAATTAACTTTACTTATAAATAATCACAATCGCTTCAACCATTTTCAGCTTTATAGTTAAGACCAACCATAGTATTTATATTGAGATAAACCGCAACTTATGCACCCAGTGGTTTGCATTAATAACTGCTTGCAGATCATTCAAAAAGTTCGACACTTCGCCGCTCCCCGCTACCTTTCAAGTCAAAAGCCTCAGGTCGGAAGTCTTGGGGCTTTTTCGTTTATAGTTTTTTTTCTGTAGCGAGAAGGTAACGGGTTAACCGGTAACAAGTATAAACAACAACAGGCGCTGCCAGGATATCAATGGTGTAGTGGATATGTTGTACAAGCAATAAGTAAGCAACAGCAAAAGCTGCAATAAGCGCTATTATTTTATCTGTTCTTTTTTCAAGGCATAAAAATATCAGAACCATTGTAGTAGTGTGCCCCGAAAAAAACAGGTCTTTTGTGATTAAGGTGTTCCCGTAAAAAACACTGCCGAGCGGGTCAACCAATGGCATCATGCCCGGAGGCGGATCGAGCGCAACCGTGCTGAGGGTAACAAAACGCACGATATAAACAAATATTAACGTCCAGCAATAGGTTATATAAATAGAAGGATTGTTGATGGCCCTTATCACTATTAATAAAACCATCCCCCAGATCAGTGCAAAAATTAACACAGATACATTATGAGCGGGTATGTGTACTAACAGCCAATCATTCAACACGGCCCCTTTCCTTTTCTCAATATGGGCGAAAAAGAACGGCAGGGTAAAAATTATGGCAAGCATAATCACCGTGCCGATAATTATTTGATAGCGCTTGTAACGTGAATTCCAGGTTACCGTCCAGTTATCTTTTGGCGAGGGTGATGGCATATTTGGAGCATAGTGCTAATTGGTGTTGGCAAAAGTAATAATTGAAAGAGCATTTAAAGTGATCTGCCTCAACCGGTAAAATGACGCAGGTCATTTAGAGGCATATTATCGTTTGTACCTTTAGACCCTGACTTATTTGGGAATAAACCGTTGGTTTTTTAATTATGGGGTGGCAATATCTTTTGGTTTTTATCGGTTCGTTTCTGTTTGATGTAGTGCCTTTTCCGCTTCCCCCGGCTTTTACTATTATGGTATTTTTGCAAATCGCTTTTGGTTTAAACATTTGGTGGGTTATCGTTATTGGAGTTGCCGGGTCTATTATAGGAAGGTATATACTTATGTTATATATCCCGTTTTTGGCTGATAGAATATTCATGAAATCAAAAAATGAAGATGTTCAATTTCTTGGCGACCAGATGAAGGAAAGGGGTTGGAAGAGCCAGGTAGCCATACTTGCATATACCTTGCTGCCCCTGCCTACCACGCCTTTATTCCTGGCTGGTGGAATGGCAAGAATAAACGTGGTTTATATAATGCCTGTTTTTTTTGTGGGTAAGTTTACAAGCGATGCTATTAGCGTACATCTGGGAAAATACGTTTCGGAAAACGCCGAAAGTATAATTGCAGGCGGATTTTCCTGGAAGCCTGTTTCCAGTTTGATCCTTGGGCTGGTTTTTCTGTCGGCCATTTTATTTATCGATTGGCGCTCATTGATACAAAAGAAAAAATTTGTGTTGAATTTTATGATATGGAAGAAAAGTTATGTCATTGGGGATGCCCATCCCATCAGCAAAAAAGATGCCTGAACCAGGGTGAACCCACCTGGACCACCTGGACCAGGGTGGACCCACCTGGACCACCTGGACCTACGTGGACCCACATGAGCCCACCTGAGCCCATTTAACGCACCGGGCGCGACTCGGTACCCTATCCTAAAAATGTTACCCTTCGCTCCTACTCCACCTCAGTAACGCAAACGAAGAGATGAGAGATGACGCTCTAGGCAACGCTTTAAGGTAAAAAAATAATAATTTTGCGAGCAGATAATGTTAAAGGTTACTGTTATACCAAAACATACAAAATAATGAGCAAGACAAAAATAGGCTGGATAGGGCTCGGCAAAATGGGTATTCCCATGTCACAATCATTAATAAAGGCTGGCTATCCTGTAATTGTATTCAATCGCAGTAAAGAAAAAGAAGAGCGCTTAAAAGCAAGCGGCGCCAGCGTTGCTTCAACCCCGGCTGCCATGATACAGCAGGCGGAGGTAATTATCATTATGGTTACCGATGATAAAGCTATTGATGATATTTTTAAAGGCGACAATGGATTGCTGGGCGCAGGCACCAGTGGAAAGATCGTTATTAACATGAGTACTGTATCGCCCGCGATCAGCAGGGAAATGGCTGCCGCGTGTGGGCAGCAAGGAAATCATTATTTGGATGCACCGGTGTCGGGCAGCGTAAAGCAAGCCGAGGAAGCACAACTGGTTATTATGGCAGGTGGCGATGAAAGCATATTTGAAAAAGCAAAACCAATACTCGAAAAAATTGGCCGCTTAGCGCTACGGGTAGGTGATACCGGTGCCGGCAATACTGCAAAACTGGTAATTAATACTTTACTAGGCATACAAGCTCAGGGATTGGCAGAGAGCTTTGCTTTTGCACAACAGAAGGGCATTAAAAATACAGACCTGCTTACGCTCATTAATAATAGCGCGCTGGGCAGCCCGTTTATTAAATTAAAAGGAGAGGCCATCGTCAATAATAACTTTAGTGTGCTGTTTTCCTTAAGCAACATTGCGAAAGACCTGCGCCTTGCGAAGGGCATTGGGCTTTCAACACCTCTTGCAGAGGTTGCTTATCAAACGTTCCAGGATGCAGAACCTGCTTTGGGCGATGAGGATATTATTGCGGTTTACAAACAAATAAGTGTTTAATTTTGGCTGAACCGGGGATATGTCTGATTTGCAAAACCGTTTCCTCGCATAGTTATCCGGGTTTTTGATGATTTAACAACATTTTACAAAAATTTCAGTATTGGTTTTTAACTAGCCCCCACGAGCCAGCCAACCAGAAATACCAGTATTCCACCCACTACCACCTGGAAAACAGCCGATAATAAAGGAGTATCCATGTAGCGTTTGCGTATCCACGAAATAACGGCTAACTCCGCTGCCACCACTATACATGCTACCGCTAGGGCGGTATGAAAATTGTTGATCAAAAATGGAAAGGTATGCCCAAGTCCGCCTAACGTGGTCATCAAACCGCAAACGGCTCCGCGTAGCACGGGAGAACCCCTGCCGCTTAACTTGCCGTCATCTGATAGTGCTTCAGCAAACCCCATGCTGATACCCGCGCCTACCGAGGCTGCAAGCCCCACTTTAAATGTTGCCATTGTGCTTGAGGTAGCAAATGCTGCCGCAAATAATGGTGCAAGTGTGGAAACTGAGCCGTCCATAAGGCCTGCGAGCCCCGGCTGAACAAAACGTAAAACAAACATCCGCCGGCCTGCTTCGTGTTCCAGTTGTATTGCCCCCGATTCAGTTTGATCTGCAGTTATCTCGCTGGCAGTTATCTCATGTTGCAATTCTTCCTGCGCAAGGTCGCCCAGCAGCTGTCTTATAGCGGCATCGCTGGTTTGTTGTGCCGCTGTTTCATAAAAGCTGCGCGACTCGATTTCCATAAGCTCTGCCTCCTCCCGGGCATGCTCGGGGCGTAACGATTTTTTGAACCAGGAAGGTCGCCTGGCATAAAATCCCTTTACATCCTGCCTCCTTATCAGCGGGATATGTTCACCAAACTTCGAGCGGTATAATTCAATAAGGCGATGTCGGTGTCCGTCTTCTTCGGCTGCCATCTTTTTAAATAATTCTGCCGATGATGGAAATTCAACACGAAGCGATTCTGCAAAGTCGCGGTAAATGTGCGCATCCTCTTCTTCTGAAGAAACGGCAAGGGCTAAAATCTGTGACTCATTCAGTTCCTTAAAATGCATAATTTTTTTAATAAAGATAAAAAATCTTACTTCTCACTCCCTCAACAAACGATGTTCTCTTTTAAACTCCAATGGTGTTTTGTTCATCAACTTTTTAAAATACCGGTTAAAGTTTGATAAATTATTAAAGCCGCTATCATAACATACCTCGTAAATGGTCATGTCTTTTTCTAATATCAGGTTGCAGGCGTGGGCCACTTTTACCTCCAGCAAAAAATTATTAAATGTTTTGCTGGTTTTCGACTTAAAATACCGGCAAAAAGCCTTAGCGCTCAGGTTAGCTACTGAGGCAATTTCTGTGAGCGTGATCTTCCTTTGAAAATTGTCGGAGATATACTGGAACACGCTGTTTAAACGGTGGGCTTCTGATTTTTCAACTTTTTCGGGGTGATATATGGTGTTGATGTATTCTTTTTCTTTCGAGAAAGCTATTTTTTCAAGAATACTCAATAAAGTAGTGATCCGCTCTAACCCCTTGGCCCTCGATAACTTGCCAATTAATTCTTTCACCTGCAATTTTGTGTTGCCGGTTATTTTTATGCCCTGCTTTGCTTTCTCCAATAAAGAGTCGATATTTTTCAATTCGGGGATGTTGAAAAACTTATCACCTAAAAAATCATGATGAAAATAAATTACGGTTACATCCAGTTTTAGTTTAGAGTTTTCTGTGAAATATTCCGGATCGCAGCGCCACATATGGGCCAGGTTGGAGCCCACCAGGCAAAGCTCGTCCCGTTCAAAACGGTAAACGTCGTTTCCTATAAACCGTGTTCCTCTTCCCTTATGTATATAAATAAGCTCTATTTCGGGGTGAAAATGCCATTGATTATAAAAGTTGTCCACCTTCGAAATTGTAATGGACGATTCGGGCTTGAGCTGAACTTTTAATAAATGCGGTTTCATGTATAAAAGATATAAAATCTACCTGATAAAGGCATATTTTATCAAATATAGGTTACTATAGTATCAATTGTTGCGAATTGATTGTAAATTTTTTTTAAATAAAAAAGAATATCTTTGATTATACACGTTGAATAGGTATTCGTAAACCAAACCTGTTCATAAACCGGGTTATTGCTTGTTTTTTATGTAGTACACAATTTGGCCCGTTATGGGGCGGTCCGAATTTCGTTGTTAAACAGAGCAGTAAACTTTGGTTACCTTAATAAATAAATTATAATACAGTAAACCAATTTAATACACTAAACCAATTTAAAAATTTACAATTATGAGAATTTATTTGATCTTACTAATGTTAGTTATCGGGGTTGTGTTAACCCTGCACCTTGCCATGAACGGGCAGGTAGGCGCTATTGTAAAAAATCCAAGAATGGGTAATGCCCTGTTTTGGGTAATAGGCGCTTGTGCCGCAATAATTATTGGCCTTACCGACTGGGACCCTGCTTTTTTTTCTAATTTAAAGCAAGTACCATTTTGGTTGCTTACCGCAGGCCTAATGGGTGGCTGCCTGGTATTTGGTATTGCCTATACCATGCCTCGTTTAGGTGTGGGCAC
>CAISKH010000572.1 GCA_903885865.1 uncultured Mucilaginibacter sp. | reverse complement strand
TTGCGTCTCTAAAGGATGTTATCTAGGAGACGCAAAGCATTGCGTCTCTACATTCTTTATAAAATTTTTCTTAAAAACATTCTTCAATAAAAATATCTCCCTTTATCCCGCTTTATTTATATTTGAAAGCACTTTAACCTAAGCTATAAATTTATCTTAACCTACAATGAAAAAAGTAATTCTCGTAACAGGCGCTTCATCAGGTATTGGATTGGCCAGCGCCACCGCGTTGCATGAAGCCGGACACATCGTTTATGGCACAACACGCAACCTGGCAAAAAAGAATGATGTACCCTTTAAACTGATCGAACTTGATGTAACCGACGATGCATCGGCAAAAGCGGCGGTTGCTCAAATTATAAAAGCCGAAGGCAAAATTGATGTGCTGGTGAACAATGCCGGTAACGGTATTGCCGGGCCTGCATATGCCATGCCGGTTGATAAAGCTAAACAACAGTTTGAAGTGAATTTTTTCGGCGTGGTGCGTATGTGCAGCGCGGTGATTCCTGAAATGCTGAAAAACAATAGGGGTATTGTTGTAAACATAAGTTCGTTAGCCGGGTTATTCGGGCTGCCTTATCAAAGCATGTACGTTGCTTCGAAATACGCTGTTGAGGGCTACACTGAAAGTATGCGCATGGAACTGCGTAAAACCGGCATTAAAATAGCTACCATAAACCCAGGAGATTTTAAAACGGGCTTTACCGGGAGCCGCGAAAAAATACCTTTTACCGTTGATAACGCGACACTAAAAGCGAACTATGATGTAGCGGTTGCCAGTATAGAAAAAGATGAAAACGCTGGCGCCGACCCAAAAGCCATCGGCAAAGCGCTTGTTAAAATTGTAGCGAAATCAAACCCGGCGCATCAATACCTGGTTGGCGCTATCGGACAAACCATAGCGGTTACTTTAAAGAAAGTTTTACCGGGCGGCCTGTTTGAAAGTTTAATGGCGGATCATTACGGGATAAAATAAACAGCTAAATTTACACTTGTACACTGAGTTTTAATCGCTCTTATGAACCTTGATGTTGTCTTCGCATTTCTTGCACCTTTGTCTCTTATATTCATAGGCATCATGCTTCGGTTTTCATATAATGACGGCTGGAGTTCTTATAGAAAGTATTGGCCATACTTTATTATAGGAGGCATTGCATTACTGATTTTTCGAATCATTAAATATTGGTAGGAAGGATGTGCTTGTCCCTACTGGTACATAGTTACCAGAGGGGCTTTATTTATTACATTAAAACAAAAAAGTCTCCCCTACCGGGGGAGATTTAGAGGGGGCTTGGGGCATGGGAAAAGACAAACTACGCCGTTTTGCAGAGATAGAAACCTTCAGCAACGTTTTGCAGCTGGATGAGGGCAAGCCGTTTAAAGGTGGGTGGAGCAAAGGTTTTTTTAAAAACAGCAACCCTGTTGTGCTTGAACTGGCCTGCGGGAAAGGCGAATACACCGTAAACCTAGCCAATTTATTTCCTCACAAAAACTTTATAGGTATCGACTACAAGGGCAACCGCATTTGGCGTGGCG
>CAISKH010000571.1 GCA_903885865.1 uncultured Mucilaginibacter sp. | reverse complement strand
TGCCTTTCGGCCAGTTGGTTCTCCAATAATTGCCGTTTTTCAGCAGCAACTTCGGGCGCCATATCGGCAAATTCATAGTTCAGGTCCTTTAATTCAAATACGCTCCGGTCATACTGGTTGGTCATTACAATGCACTCGGTTGGGCAAACAATAGTACATAAGCCGCAATACATACATTTGGCCATGTCGATATCAAACTTTGCCGCGTAAATGCGTTTGGTAGTCCCGTCGGAGGTTTGGCCTATGGCCTCTGTGGCTTTTATCGAGTCGATGGTGATACAATCAACCGGGCAAATTTTGGCGCAAAGGTCGCATACAATACAATCATCCATCTCCACATCCAACTGGTAACGGCCCACTTCGGGCACCGGTAATTGCTGATGAGGGTACTGGATGGTATTTGTCCCTTCCATCTGTTTAAAATAATTAGCATCGCTTGCCGGAATTACCTTCCGCTTCGCGTTCGACGCAAAGAGGTGGCCCATGGTAAGGGATAAGCCCTTCCATGCGGTTTTAAATCCGTTTATTGCTTTGTTGATCATTTATTTGTTTGAACCATGATTCTTAAGATTTAAGGATTTCATGATTCCTTTTAAATGTAAACTAAATCCGAAATCGAACATTCGAAATCCGAAATAAAAAAATCACATCAACCACAACCGCCACACGCCCGATATGAGCATACAAATAAATGCCAGCGGAGTTAATACCTTCCAGCATAGGTTCATTAGCTGGTCGACACGCAGGCGGGGCAGCGTCCACCGTATCCACATTTGTATGCCAACCAGCGTTAATGCTTTTATAGCGATCCAAAACACGCCCCATATTTTATTTGTTGTCCAATCTGCTAAATGTACAGTGCCTATATTGGGTAAAGGGGTGTTCCACGCGCCCAAAAACAAGATCACACTTACCATTGATACCAGGAACATCATAGAGTATTCCGCCAAAAAAACCAATGCGAACCGCATCCCGGTAAACTCAGTATGAAAACCCGATACCAGTTCCGATTCGGCCTCAGGTATATCAAACGGCGCACGGTTACTCTCGGCCAGCGATGCTATAAAATAAATTACAAAAGCGATGATGAGGTGGGGTGCTCTGAATATATTCCACGCCAATATTCCCCCGGTTTGTGAGACATCCCAAAAGCCTAAAAATTTTATTTTTTCGGAGGATAGTATTCCTTGCTGGGCGGCAATATCCTGCATATTTAATGTTTGGGCTATCATCACTACGGATATGATAGCGAAGCCGGCAGGTATACCATACGAAACAATTTGCGCTGCCGAGCGCATGGCCCCCAATATGGAGTATTTATTATTTGAGCCCCACCCGGCCATTAATATGCCCAGTGTTTCAATTGATATAATAGCGAAAATATAGAACAGCCCCAGGTTTAACTTCGACGGCGCAATGCCGGGTCCCCACGGAATAGCCGCGAAACCCATGTAAACGGCGATAAATATAATGGCAGGGGCCATCATAAATAATAGCTTATCGGCGGCAGCCGGAATTATTAGTTCCTTTTGTACGAGTTTTAGTATATCTGCAAGAGTTTGCAGCAGTCCAAACTTTCCTGTTTCAGTAGGCCCAAGCCGGTCTTGTATAAAGGCTGATACCTTACGCTCGGCATAAACGCCGAACAAAGCAAAAATGGCTGCGAAAGCAAACAGCCCTATACCAACAATTATATATGTTAAATAAAAATTCAATCTGGTTTGCTTTAGGTGCAAACTTAATAAATTTTGAATTGATTGAGTTGGATTGGTTAATAAAGTTGACTAAGTTAGTAGAAATTAAATTCACGGGTATGGCGCATGGGGCAAGGCGCGTGGCGTAAACAGCGGAACAAGTAAATTATTGGGGGCGTATTACGTACCGCCTTGCGCCAAGCGCCCGGCGGTTATTTACAGCTAAACTCCGTAACCGATACATATTTCGAAGTCACCGGCTCCGAAAAGAAGCGCGATGCATGGCGGTCAAATTCGGAGGTATCATCCGTGGTATAGAATTTCATGCTGCCGCTTTTGCTTAGTTTTTGTTCCAGTTCGGGATGGCGGTGCAGGTAATCAACCAAACTTTTTGCAACTATATCGCCCTGGGCTATTACTTTAACATTTGCGGGCAGTTGGGCCTTTATTTTGTTCATTAATAAAGGGTAATGCGTACAGGCCAATAACAATGTATCAATATTGGGCGATTGCGCCATTAGCTCGTCCAGGTATTCCTTAACTAAATAAGCCGACCCGGGCTTTTCGTATTCGCCGCTCTCAACCAGTGGTACCCAAAGCGGACAAGCCTGCTGGTACACTTTCAGATCGGGGAAAAACTTGCTGATCTCTATTAAATAAGATTCGGATTGAACGGTTCCTACTGTACCCAATATCCCTATCTCCTTTGTTGTTGAATAATTGCCAATAACCTCGGCAGTTGGCCTTATCACACCCAGCACACGTTTTGAGGGGTCCAGGCCCTGCATATCCTTTTGCTGGATGGTACGCAGCGCTTTGGCCGACGCGGTATTGCAAGCAAGTATAATTAGCGGACAGCCTTGCTTAAAAAGCCATTGCACACACTCCCAGGTATATTGATGGATGGTATTGAACGACCGGTTGCCATAAGGGGCCCGGCTGTTATCGCCCAGGTAAATATAATCGTACCCCGGCAGCTGTTCAGCTATTGAACGGAAAACGGTGAGGCCGCCTATTCCTGAATCAAAAATACCGATGGGGTGGGTCATGGTTAGTGATTAGTTAATTAGAGGGTTAGAGATTAGGTGAATGTATAATCGATGAAATCATTTTCGTAAAAATAAAAAAAGCGCCCCGTATTTGCAGGGCGCTTTACAAATGTATTTATTAAAATTATTTTATTCCTAATTTAAGCTTTACAGCAGGACCCAGGTCATCTGCCGCAGGCGATACAAGCAGGTCGGTTTGGGTTGAGTTAAGTACATAAGCATAACCTTTTTCTTTAGCTACATCAGTTATCGCTGCCTTAACTTTATCAATTAATGGCTTACTCAATTCATTAGTCTTAGCTTCAACTTGTTGCCGGGCCAATTCTTGCTGATCATTGAATCTTTTTTGCAAATCTGTCAATTCAGCCACTTTCCCTGCTTTAATAGCATCTGTCATCGTAGCTTGTTTGCTCTGGTAGTCAGTAGCTTTGTTTTGGTATTCGGTATTAAGAGTGCTAAGCTGATCTGTCCACTGTTTTTGATAAGCCTGAAGCTGGGTTTGCAAGGTCTTAAATTCCGGCAGTGCTTGTATAATTACGTCAAATTGAATATAGCCAATTTTACTCTGTGCTTTGGCAAAGTTGCCCATAAATACCATGCATACTGCAACTAAAGCAACTTTAAATAGTTTTTTCATGGTGTCCTTTTTCTGTTTTTAATAATTGTACGATTATATATATAAAATTTTTATTTCGCAAATACTCCGGGTTTTAATCCTAAGCGACGTATTACATCGTCGCTTTTATCATAGCGGTGGTTGGCATACATCATAATTACCTCGCTATTTTTATCAAATATCATGTCCAGGTTCTCGGCCTCTGCAACAGCCTGTACCGCTTTTGCCACCCTGTCCTGTATAGGTTTCATAATTGAACTGCTTTTTTGCTGCAGTTCTCCGTCGGGACCGAATTTTTGCCGCTGAAAATCTTTAGCCAGCTTTTCTTTGTCAACAACTTCAGCTTCACGGCGCATTTTCATCTCAGGCGTCATTAAAACCAGGTCGGCCTGGTATGCCTTGTATAAACGGTCAAGTTCCTGGAAACGGCCATCCACTTCTTTTTGCCATTGATCGGATAATGCGCCAAGTTGTTTTTGGGCGGAAGCGTACTCGGGTACGTGTTTTAAAATGTAGTCCGAGTCAATATAAGCAAACCGCTGTGCAAATGCTACAGTGAACCCTAACAACGTAAAAGCCAGTGTGAAAATTATCTTTTTCATTTTTAATTTTTACAGATTAATTAAACCCTCCATTTAGGCTTTGGGATATGGAGAAACTAAACTGGCCCTTATTAGCGGCAGGTATTCCCGGTATTTGATCGAAGCCATATCCATAATCAAGACCTAACAAACCAAAAATAGGTAAAAATATTCGCACGCCCACACCTGCCGACCGCCTTACATTATATGGGTTATAGTCAGAGAATTTATTCCAAACATTTCCACCTTCGGCAAAGCCCAGTAAAAATATAGTTGCTGTCGGACTTGCAATAACCGGGTGACGAACTTCGATGGTAAATTTATCATATATCGCGCTGCCGGGGTTATTATCCGGAGTATAATGTGTTCCTACGGGTATTACAGAAAAATTCTGATACCCTCTTAAACCAATGATATCGCTGCCCTGCAAAAATTGGTAGCTCTGCATGCCGTCGCCACCCAATTTAAACCGTTCAAATGGAGAACCGGGAACTGCCGAATTATATTCGCCCAGGAACCCGAACCTCGTCTGCGTCATCAATACAAATTTGCCGGCAAGATGTATAAACCATTGCGCGTCAAATTTCATTTTATAATATTCTACAAAATGGTACAGCTCGGCCTGTGTTGGCGGCAGATTGTAATTAAGGTTATTGAACAGCGAATATGGCGGTGTGCCTTGCGCTGTAAACTTGATATTTGACCCCGAAGTAGGGAATATCGGCGCATCGAGCGAGTTACGGGTAAGCTCCTGGGTTAATTTAATATTAAACGATGTTCCATTTGAAAACAAGTAACCGGGGTAATTATCCAGGTAATAATGGTCAAGGCTCAATGAATAGTTTAGCTGGAAATGATTATCGGGCCACTTCAAATGCTTACCTAAGGTAACAGAAACGCCGTTAATGCGCAGGTAATTATATTGAGGTGACGTTACATCGTAATACTGGCCGCTTGAGCTTAATTGGGTATAAGCCGATAAAGCAAAATATATTGGCTTTTTACCGCCCAACCATGGTTCGGAAAAAGTGAACGAAAAATTCTGATAAGAGTGCCCGCTTGACTGGCCCCTTAAGCTTAGTTTTTCACCATCGCCCTTTGGCAGTGGCTTGTAATCTTTGAGGTGAAAAAGATTCCTTATAGAGAAGTTATTAAAGGTAAGGCCCAATGTACCTACTAATTGGCCGCCGCCATAGCCACCCGAAAGTTCAACCTGGTCTGATGGTTTTTCAACTACCTGATAAATAATGTCAACTGTACCATCCTGCGAATTTATATTAGTTGGCTTGGGATCAGTTTTTGTATCATCAAAATTGCCCAATTGCCCAATTATACGCGTACTTTCTACCAATAAGGCTTTGTTAAATTTTTGTCCCGGCAGCGTTTGCAGTTCACGCATAACCACTTTATCATTGGTTACATCATTACCCTTAATAGAAACGCGGTTGATAGTATATTGAGGGCCTTCGTATAATCTTATGTCCAGGTCAACGGTATCATTATATACCCTGGTTTGTACCGGGTCAGCATTATAAGTTAAATAGCCATCATTCATATAAAGAGATGAAACATCATCACTTGCTTCTCCTGGACCTAATCTTTTATTTAGCGTGACCTCACTAAAAACATCACCTTTTTTAATACGTAATACCTTGTTTAGTACATCGTTGTTGTATTTAGCATTGCCTGACCACTTAATATTACCAAAATAATATTTAGGGCCCTCGTAAACTTTTACCTTAACATTTACAGTCGCATCATCATGTTTCCAAACCGAATCGCTAATCAATTCAGCGTCACGGTACCCCTTTTCCTGCATTTTTTCAATCAGCTTCTGCTTATCTTCGGTAAACTTATCTTCTTTGAATTTTTTCGAACCAAATATGTTATAAAACTTTTTTACACGGGTTTTTTCCATGTAACCTCGTAATTTCCCTTGCGAAAACGCTTTGTTCCCTTCAAAGGTTACCGAGTTTATCATTATCTTTTTGTTTTTGGTAACAGCAACATCAAGTATTAGGCTATTAGCATCGCCCGGATCGGGCCTTTGCCTGATGTTTACCTTAACGTTATAAAAACCCTTTTCAAAATAATGCTTTTTTATTATAGCGGTGGTTGTAGTTAACAAGTTTGCATTTACAATTTTCCCTGTTTTATCAGCCAGCGTTTTATTTAATTCATCTGCTTCGCCTTTGCGTACGCCTGTTATATGTAAACGTGATAACCGGGGAAGCTCTTTTATGGCTATTTCAAGATAGACGGTATCGAGGTTGATCCTGGTGACATTTAACTGCACATCATCAAAAAGCTGCTCCTTGTACAATGTTTTAATTACGTTGGCATTGGCTTCGCCCGGCAACGTGATCTTATCGCCTTTAGTCAACTTTGATATTTGCAGCAACACATCTTTATCAAGGTGCTGGTTACCTACCAGGGTAATACCGCCAATAATATACTCTTTAGGGTTCAGGTAGCTCAACGTATCGGATGATGCTTGTGGCCTGAACATTGACTGATTGGTTCGGATCTGGGCCAGGGCAGCAGCACTTATCACAGAAAAAAGAATAGTAAACAGGTATTTATTCATTCGGATATTTTAGTGGCTAAAAATAATTTATACAGTTGTTAAAAAGTGTTAAAAGAAAAAATTTAGTTGACTTGCTCACTTGTCATACCAAAACGGCGTTCACGCTTTTGATAATCCAATATGGCTTCATACAAATCTTCCTTACGGAAATCGGGCCATAATTTGGGTGTAAAATACAACTCAGCATAAGCAATTTGCCAAAGCAAATAATTACTGATGCGGTATTCGCCGCTTGTCCTTATCAATAATTCAGGGTCGGGCATATCAGCTGTATACAAGTTGTTTTCAAAAACAGTTTCGTCTATATCATTTATACTAAGTTCGCCGCTTTGCACTTTTACTGCTATATTTTTAGCTGCCCGTACAATTTCATAGCGCGAGCTATAGCTTAATGCCAGCGTAAGCACCAGGCCGGTATTTGGCGAAGTTGTTTCAACAGCATTATTCAATTCATCAAAACATTTCTTTGGCAGCATAGCAAGGTCGCCTATGGCGTTTAAGCGTACATTTTTTTCCATGAAATTTTTTATCTCTTTATGGATAGTATTCACCATTAATTCCATAATGGCCATAACCTCCAGTTTGGGCCGGTTCCAGTTTTCGGTAGAAAATGTATAGAGTGTAAGATATTGAACTCCCAGGTCAACAGCTCCTTCAACCACATCCCTAACCGAAAGCACCCCATTACGATGCCCAAATATTCTTAATTTGCCTCTATCTTTTGCCCATCTGCCATTGCCATCCATTATAATAGCTACGTGTCGCGGTAGTTTTAACAAATCAATCTTATCCTTATAACTCATTTCCTTTTGCCGGTCAATAAAGCCAAAACAGGCTTTTAATACGTGTTTTTTATCTGAAATTATCCATCAATAACACGCCTGATAAATCTTTCATTTGTAAAACAATGCCCGATTTTTCAGGTGACAAAGGTAAAATTTCCTTTGTACTTTTTAGCATGCCGGGCGAAAAGATAAGTTTATTATTAATTACGCTAATTATTGGCTTTTATTTTGCCTTGACACAATTCATAATCATAGTTCGGCCAACCTGGTATTTAATAATAGCATTTTTGATTGATAAGAGTATATGATATAGAAAAACCTATAAATAAATAGGTATCGCGCGGCCTCAGGTCTCCGCGCTGTGTGCCGGTTGCGCCGGCATAAACACCCGTTTTTTCACCAGACCGATCTGATAACGCAACCGATATGGCATTAGGTAGTGTGCTTTTATCGGCATATAGCCCGCTTACATCATCCAGGTAATCGGTATAAGCTACCCGGTAACCTAATTCGGCCGCCAGGGTTAACCTGCCCGCAACATTATATTTAATGCCCGCGCCAAAAGGTATGGCGATAGCCGAATTTGGGTACTGTGCCTCCCCTTCTGTTTGAAATTGCCGCAGATCGTACGTTTGCCCCATATACTTTGCCTGAGGGTTATAATTCACTATACCTATACCCGCAAAAATATAGGGCGTATAAACATTATGGCTAACTGATGCCATATATTCCATAAAATTAAATTCGCCGGTTAAACTCACCTCGCTTAACTGGGTGGTGAAGCTGAGGTTTCGGTTACGAAACTGCTGGTTACCTGAGGTACTGTCGGCTCCGCTTATCGTACCGAAGTTATAGCCTAACTTTACCGATAAATACCTGTCGAAATTACGCTTTATAAAAGCGCCCGCCGCTACCCCTGAAACTTTAAGTGGGTTGTTGGGGTTAAGGTCGCCCATATAACCCGCGCCTCCGCCAAATGCCCCTAACTCCCAGGCTTGTGCCTGCGAATTATAAGAAATAAAAATTAAAAGTATAACTGCTAAAGATTTAGACATCAGGCAAAGTTAATAATTGCGGGCGTCAAGGCCCCACAATAACTTATTTCTTAACGTAGATAAGTAGCTTTCATTACTTAAACGAATAAGATTTAACTCAAAACCCGCCTTATGCACCTCAAACTTCATTGGCTTATCAATAACCGAAGTCCGCGAATCGCAAGACAACAGGTAGTTGGAACTCCGGCATTCTACATCAAAAGATAATTTGCTGCTATCAGGGAGCACAATTGGCCTTACATTTAAATTATGCGGCGAAACGGGTGTAACAACTATGCTATTGGATTGAGGAAATATAATGGGGCCACCGCAGCTTAACGAATAAGCTGTTGACCCGGTAGAGGTTGCTATTATAATACCATCGCCCCAGTAAGAGTTTAAGAACTCGCCATCCAAAAACATATGGGTAGTTATCATGGCCGAATCATCGCGTTTATGTATGGTAATATCATTAAGGGCAAAATTATCTTTGCCAAAAATATTAAGTTCCGAATCAATGCTCAGCAGCCCGCGATTATCTAAAGTAAATTGGTTATTAACAACGGCATGTATGGCCGCCGCGATATCATTTTTATTAACACTTGCCAAAAAGCCAAGCCGTCCAAAATTAATACCGATTACCGGCACGCCCGAATCGCTGATCAAACTCACCATATCCAATAAAGTGCCATCGCCGCCAAGTGTTATAAACAGGTCGATAAAGCCTTTTATTTGGTCGCCTTCGTTGAGTATATGGTAGGCTATGGTGTTAAGCTTGCCTGATAAATGTTCATTTAACTGGTGATGTACATAAATTTCTACCTCATGCTGCGAAAGTTCATTAAAAACTTGCTGTACATAGGGAAGTACCGCTGTATCATTAAACTGCCTACCGTATACTGCTATCTTCATAGTTCATGGTTGATGGTTCATAGATCATGGTGATAGTTCATGGTTTGATTTGTTGGCAGGGTATCATTCATAAATTATATATACTATGAACCATGATCTATGAACCATCAACTAATCTACAAGTTTAAGTAATTCATCAATGAAGCATACCTGTCCATTGAATTGTCACTATTTTCGCTATAATTAAAAGTAGCCTTTACGTTGTACTCATATCTTAAAAATGTAGCAATTATATTAGCAATATCCTGCTTGTTCACTTTTAAGGTAACTTCTATCCGGGTTGAATCAGGAAAAGTTCGTACGTATGAACTTAGCACCTGGGCATTGTCTGATTCCACAATTTGCGCCATATGCGCCAATGAATTGTTTTTATTGTCGATCTCCAGTATAATTATACCGCCCGGCTGTGCCACCGAAGTTATAACGGCAAAATAAGCGTTCATGGCATTTATAGGAATAATGCCTAAATAGTTCTTTTTTACATCCAGCACCGGCACAACCGTTAGCTGTTGCTCATAAAACAAGCGGATAACATCATATATATGCTGATCTTCGCGAACATAAGGGTTAACCAGCGAAAGCGCCAGGGCGCCTACGGATGTTTTAATATCCATTTCAGGCAATATGTCGCTTTCGGCGATCAATCCCAGGAACTGATCCTCATTTACAATTGGAAGGTGGCGTACGCGAAACTCAACCATACGGTCCAATACCATCTGAATACTATCAGAAGTTTGTACCGGCAGAATGCCATCAGCTATCAATTCCCCTGCAAACATTTTATGCTCCTATTTTATCCAAAAATCCCTTTAACAACCTGTTAAATTCCTGCGGATGTTCCATCATTGGCGCGTGGCCGCAGCAGTCTATCCAATGCAATTCCGAATCGGGCAGCAGCTTGTGAAATTCATCAGCAACTTCCGGCGGTGTAATTTTATCGTTTTTACCCCATATTAATGATACCGGGATCTTTATTTTACGCAGATCATTCTTCATATTATGGCGTATTGCCGATTTTGCCATAGCCAATAACCTGATAACGCTATGACGGTCGTTAACTAATTTATAAACTTCGGCAATTAATTCGGGTGTAGCAATATTAGGGTCGTAAAAGGTGTATTCTACTCTCTCTTTAACGAATTCATAATTTTCCCGGCGCGGAAACGATCCACCGAAAGCATTTTCATATAAACCCGAACTACCGGCTAGCACCAGCGCCTTTACCCTTTCGGGGTGCGCCAGCACATATATTAAACCAACATGCCCGCCCAACGAGTTACCGAGCACGATAACCTTATTCAGTTTTTTATATTTTATAAATTTATGCACATATTTCGACAGGGTTTTTACGCCCGTAGTAATAACCGGCAGATCATATACCGGCAGTATGGGTAACAACACCCGGTATTTCTTGCTAAATTCTTCAATAACTTCTTCCCAATTACTCAAGCCGCCCATTAAACCGTGCAGCAGCAACAGCACCTCGCCTTCGCCCTCATCGATGTAACTAAAACCATGTTCCTCTTTAAGTACGAAACTCATATATAGTTGTAAATGTTTAAGTTTTTATCTGGCTATTATTTCGCTATAAAAATAGCCTAATGTGTTTACCTGCAGCAATTATAACAATAAATTATCCTAATAATTGTTTCACAATTTCTGCTATGGCCTTGCCGTCGGCCTTGCCTGCCAGTTCTTTATTGGCCATACCCATTACCCTGCCCATATCCTGTATGGAGGTAGCTCCTATGCGGCTTATCAATTCCTGCAAATAGCCTTCTATTTCAAACCGCGTCATTTGCTGCGGAAGGTAAGGTTCAATTACCAGCATTTCGGCTACTTCTACCTGGTAAAGATCGTCCCTGTTTTGCGCTTTATAAATATCAGCCGATTCTTTACGCTGCTTTACCAGTTTTTGCAGCACTTTAATTTCTGTTTCAGGGGTTAACTCCTCTGTAGCGCCTTTTTCGGTCCGCGCCAGCAGTAACGCCGATTTTATAGCCCGCAAACCCCGTAAACGGTCAGCCTGCTTAGCCAGCATGGCTAATTTTATATCCTGGTCTATTTGTGCTATGAGTGACATGTTTTAATGAGTGAGTTATTGAATGAGCGATTGTTTTTATTTGTCAGAAAGTCCGGAAGTCCGTAAGATTGTTTTATTTATATATTTTTCCATCTTTCGGACTTAACGACTTCCGGACTTTCTGACTCTATCTATTTTCTTAAAATCGTAGTAACATTGGCCTGCGCGGTTGGGGTAATAATAAGTTCATTGATATTAACATGTTTGGGGCGCGATACCGCAAACCATATTGTCTCGGCTATATCATTAGCTACCAACGGCTCAAAGCCTTCGTAAACCTTTTTTGCCCTTTCTTTATCGCCCTTGAACCGCACTTCTGAAAACTCAGTTTCAACGGCCCCCGGATGCACCGCAGTAACTTTTATATGATGAGGCAGCAAATCGATCCGCATGCTTTTGCTCAAGCCGTCCACCGCAAATTTTGTTGCCGAATATACATTACCGTTAGCATAAACTTCTTTACCGGCTAATGAGCCAATATTCACAATATGTCCCGGTCCGTTAGCTATCATCCAATTTGCTACTACCTTGCTTACGTATAATAAACCTTTAATGTTGGTGTCTATCATGGTATCCCAATCGTCAAAGCTCCCATTTTGTATGGGGTCTAACCCCTGGCTTAAACCCGCGTTATTTATCAATACATCAACTTTTTTCCATTTAGCAGGCAGGTTGTCCAAATTAAGTACCACCTGCTCACGGTCGCGTACATCAAACGCGCAAACAGCAACTTCTGTGTTATATTTTTTATTGAGGTGCGCGGCAAGCTTTTCCAACCTGTCCAGCCGCCTGCCGGTAAGTATTATGTTATAGTTTTCGCGTGCAAACAGGTGTGCGCATGCTTCGCCTATGCCCGATGTGGCGCCTGTTATTAATACAATTTTAGCCATTAGCCGTATATAAATACCTTGCGAAATTATAATTTTTCAGCGGGAATAAAATCATTTTTATGTATTAAAAACGGGTAATTACTCAAAATACAGGCTAAACATAAGGGTATGCAAAGTTAATTTCTGTATCGGGCTTGAATAAGGTTGATTTTCATGTAGCAATATATCGCCAAAGGAGTTTGACAATTTTATTTCGGGCGATAATTTAAAAAATTCGAAATATATATCACACCCTATACCCGCTTCGTACGAGCCATAACCGGTATTATTTTTAACTATTTTGTCTATTAACGCGGCACCGGCATCGATCTTATTGTTTACACCGACGGCGAGCGAATACTTTACTCCGCCTACCAGGTAGGCCCTGAAATCGCCTATGCGGTCTGATTTTAATTTTACCAGCAAGGGCATATCAATTACAGTAGACTGTACCGTCTTTACTGTATTTTGCGCGGGGGTATTAAATACATATATCAATGACCGGTCGGCAAAGTTCAATGAAGGGGCTATTTTTGCTTCCAAATGCTCGGTTAAACGGTACCTGGCCAGGAAGCCAACCGCGAACCCCAACTCGTTAGGCGAACCAATACTTCTTAACGAGTCGGTTATTTGATTGCCGGCATTATCCTTAAAAGGATTACGCCAGCCGGGGGTTTTGTCAATTTTATAATAACTGGTGATGTAGTGAAAGCTAAAACCAAAGCTCAGGTCGTTCAAATCGGCGCCACCGCCCCATGCAGGCGGCGCTGGTTGCCCAAACAGGCAATTACCGGAAAACAACAATAGTGCAATTAAAAAGTAACGGGTTTTATTCATTTAACGCCAGTATATATTGAACAGATACCAAACGCTAATGGCCTGCATTTGGTATGTTTAAACCCTACCTTATCCATTAAAGCTATAAAGTCTTTGCCATCCGGAAAGGCCGCTACCGACTCGGGCAGGTAGGTGTATGCCCTTGAATCTTTTGAAAACAGCTTGCCAATACCGGGCGTTATATAATTAAAATAGAATTTATATAATTGCTTAACCGGGAAAGCTTTCGGCTTTGAAAACTCAAGTACCACCGCTTTACCCCCTGTTTTTAAAACACGGTTAATATCCGCCAGGCCCGGTTCCAGGTTCTCAAAATTGCGAACGCCGTATGCAACGGTTACCGCATCGAATTTACCGGCCTCAAAAGGCAGTTTTTCCGAGTCGCCCAATTTCACTTCAAACTTACCCTGTAAATTACGTTTGGCAATTTTTTGTTTGGCAATGTCCAGCATCCCCTGCGAAATATCAACCCCTATAATTTTATCGGGCTTTAATATAGATAAAGCTTCGAAAGCAAAGTCACCCGTTCCGGTAGCCACATCCAGTATCAATTTAGGCTGATCTTTTTTAAGCTCATTAATAGCCATCCTACGCCAGATAATATCGATCCCAAACGACAGGAAATGATTCAAAAAATCATAGGTTTTTGATATATTATTGAACATATCGGCCACCTGTTCTTTTTTGGTGCCCTGTTCATTGTGATACGGGGTGATGGTTTTGCTCATTATTAGGGACAAAGGTAGTTTTTTTAGTTCATGGATAATAGTTCATGGTTCATAGCCCTAATATGCCTGCCATGAACCATGATCCATCAACTATGAACCAATGAAAGCAACCCTTCCATATCCAGCCTATGTGTAAACATCGTCAAATCCCCATTTTCATCCTTCGGCCACTCTGCTTTGGGCCTGTCCCAGTATAGCTCCACGCCATTTCCGTCAGGGTCGTCCAGATAAATAGCTTCTGATACGCCATGATCAGAAGCGCCGGTTATGGGGTATTTTTCATCAATTAACCGCTTTAAAATTACCGCCAGGTCCTTGCGTTCAGGATATAATATTGCGGTATGGTACAGCCCCGGCGCATATTCTGGCGCGGGCGGCGCACCTTTGCTTTGCCAGGTATTTAAACCGATATGATGATGGTATCCTCCCGCAGATATAAACGCGGCCTGGTCGCCATATAGCATCACTTTATCGAAGCCCAGCAGGCCGCAGTAAAAATCAAGCGATTTTTGCAGGTCGCTTACTTTCAAATGTACATGGCCTATGCGGGTTTGGGCAGGTATTTTATAATTATCCATTTTATTATATGTTTAAACACGTAAATTTAACCTAATATTTTAGTTTATTTGTAATTTTATTGTAATTTGCATTGTTAAATATTGTTAATAATAGTTAACGAATGTTAACGTATGCGGGTTATGTAAAATTATTTGCAAACCTTTAATCAATATATCTAAACCTTATCACATTCATGTTCAAGTATTTATTGATTGCCGCACTATTGTTCATTACCAGTATAGCATCGGCTCAAAAGGGCACTATTAAAGGTAAAGTAATTGATTCATTAAATCATGCCCCTATTGAATTTGCTGCGATTGCTATTTCAGAAGTAAAGGACAGTACTTCGACCTTATATTCTTATACTTTAAGTGATAAAACCGGCACCTTCAGCCTGCATAACCTGCCTGTGGGCAAACCATTGAAGATATTGATCTCTATAATGGCTTATCAACCTTACCGAAAATTTCTCACTTTAAACAAAGGTGAAACTTTCGACCTGGGCAACATCGGCCTTAAGCCAAATCAATTAAATGAAATAATAATAAATGGGGAGCGGCCTCCAATTGTAATACGTAAAGATACCATTGAATTTAATGCCGAAGCCTTTAAAACCCGCCCAAACGCGGCTGTGGAAGAGTTGCTGAAAAAGCTTCCCGGCATGGAGGTAAGCATGGACGGAAAAATAAATTTTAACGGCAAAGACATTAATAAAATACTGGTTAACGGTAATGAATTTTTTAAAAATGATTATCGCATAGCCACCAAAAACCTTGACGCTGACATGCTGGATAAGGTGCAGGTTTATGATGACCGGGAGAATGACCCGGACCATTTGATACCCGAATCAAAAGTTGGTAAGATCATCAACTTAAAACTTAAAGGGCCTTTAAAGAAAAGCGTATTTGGTAAAATATATGCCGGTGCGGGTACGGAAGACAGGTACTCGGCCGGGGGATTGATCAACATGTTCAGGGATACATTGCAAATAAGTTTGCTGAGTTTTGGCAATAACTTAAACAACACGGGTTTTTCATTTGACGACTTGTACAGGCTTGGCGGACTTAACCGTGGCGGGATAGCATCACTTTCAAGAGGCGGCTTTTCGCCGTTTGGCGGTTTTGGAATGCAAGGGATACAGAAAGTACTATCAAACGGCATAAATGTTAATACCGACTATGGCAAAAAGCTAAAAATAAACCTGGCATACAGCTATTCACGCACTCATACCGACGTTAATAGCATAACTAACAGGCAGCAATTAGTTAATGATACCGATTTTACTACCAATACTATAAACTCCAGCTTGCGCATAGCCAATTCGCATAATGTTAGCGCCACGGTAAGATGGTTCCCCAATAAAGCCACCCAGGTAACCTACGACCCCCAATTTAGCTACAGCAACAACCAGGGAAACGGTGCCAGTACAGTGAACAGTTACAGCAGCGTCATACCTAAAATTGCCCTTACTGCAAATAGCAATAACAATTCAGGCAACAGCCTGTCTTTTGGACAATCATTTAACTATAACCATCAGTTTAAAAAGCAGGGCGAATCGATAGATATATCGCATAGTTTCCAGGTAAGTAACAATAACGGTATGGGCTATAGCACTAACAATCTTACTTCGTACACAACAGGATTATCTTCGTTTTTGCTAAACCGCAACGACAACACAATTAGCAGGAGTACTACTGCTAATGCAGGTTTGAGTTATAGGTACCCGCTCAGTAAAAAACTGGTAGCCAACGTGGGTATTACCGGCGATTATAGCCACCAGGTAAACAATACCATAACTTATGATTTTGATAACGCCACAGGCTCATACGATCTGTTTTTGCAAACTTTGAGTACCAACTTAACCCGCAACCAGTCAACAGAAGGCATAAACCCCGGTTTGACCTATAATTTTGCCCCGGAAATGCAAATAGTGGTATCAGCCAACACACAAATACTACAGGTCAATAACCAGTTTGACCGAAACCTGCCCGATATTAACCAGCACTTTATTAACGTATTGCCTACGATAAACTTAAACCTTAAAAGTTATTCCTTGAGTTATGAGTCGGGTTTTAATTTACCCAATATAGGTGATATGATACCTTATACGGTAGTTAGCAGTCCGGTATATCAGGTCACCGGCAACCCCAACCTTAAACCTTCCCGAACCGAAAACTATAGTTTTAGCCATAACGCATTCGGTACACAAAGCCAGGCAAATATAAATATGGGCCTCCGGGCATCGTTTGAACAAAACAGCATTTTCAGGCACAACACGCTCGACGCGGTTGGCGCTACTACAAGCACACCCATCAACATGAATGGCAAGTATACCTTTTCGGCAAACATGAACATGGGCAAAAGGTTCAAGAAAAACAATGGTTTTACTTTTCGCGAATCAACAGGGATAAACGCCGGCAAAAGCCGTGGCTTTTTTGAAATAAACACCCAAAATGGTTATCAAAATTCATACAATTTTTCTTTGAACGAACAAGGCTCTTTAAATTATAAAAACATTGTGGAGTTGGAGCAATCATATAACTTTAACAGTTCATTCACAACCTATACCGGTGTAAATTATAACTCGGTAACCAATTTTGCACATACATTAAATACACATGTTATAATTTTCGGCCCGAAAAGGTTCAATATTGAAAGCACCTACGCCTATACTTACCGTCCGCTTGTAAGCCCCGGTTTTCAAAAAAGCACCAACCTGCTTAACCTAAGCGTAGCCCGTGAACTGCTAAAAAAAGACCGCGGCGAGATCAAGCTATCCTGTTATGACCTTTTAAACCAAAACATAAGCTCATCAAGGTTTGTAACTGCAAATACTATAAATGATACACAATCTGAAATAGTAAGAAGGTACTTATTGCTAACGCTGCAGTATAAGTTTAATAAAGTGATAAAGTAGGGGTTAGTGATTAGTTAATTAGAGATTAGGATGAATGGGTAAACTATAAATACTTACCCGGAATAGTTAATTAACCAGCAACTAACCTCTAATCTCCAACCTCTAATTAACTAATCACTATCTTTACCCCATGATCGTTAAATCTGCCGAATTTATTTGCAGTAACACCCAAATATCTAAATTACCGCCGCCCGTAAAGCCGGAGTATGCTTTTATTGGCCGATCCAACGTGGGTAAGT
>CAISKH010000570.1 GCA_903885865.1 uncultured Mucilaginibacter sp. | reverse complement strand
CCACATCATGATTACCCGGAACAGCCATAAACGGCGCACTGGCATTAACGGGCTGGGCAGTATTAAAATAATCGCGCCAGCTTTTGGCAACCGAGCCATTCTCTACAATATCGCCGGTATGAATGGTGAAGTCGTACGCGTTTTTACCAAATTGTTTGATGATGGTATCAGTTTGCTCAAAGTTATAATTGCCGCCATTATTCTGCGTATCGCTCCAAAGGCCGATGAGTATTTTTGATTGAGCCCCCTCAACCGGGGCAGTTTTAAATTTATACACTGCGCTCCACCCATTTTTTTCAGACCCTACTTTATAAAAATAATAAGTAGCCGGTTTGAGGCTTTGTAAAGTAGCCTTGCTGATATAAGTTTTAACGCCTGTTGAATAAGCTTCCGTCGCGGTGATAGATTTATCTAAATTCCCGGCATTAGCGCCATATTTAACTACCCCATTATCAGTATTATCATTTAACCAGGTAATACCCATTGTGGTTGATGTTTCTGCTTTTGACGCACCATTCCAGCTGATATGGATGCCGCGAGGTTGGGCGTTGGATATTGCAATTTGAAATGATAACGCGATTATCAAGAAAACTAAAGCATACCGTAATGTTTTGCTCATGCTTATCAATTTAAACAATCTTGAAATTTACACATCTGCATATTCGCACATCCCTGCCTGCGGCAGGCAGGTGCACATCCCCTTACTCCCACTTAAACGTCTTCACCGCCACAAAATATATCCCCACGCCCCAAAGGCATAGGACGAGTATCTGGTGCGATACATCCATCAAACTGGCGCCTTCAAAAGCTACTTTACGCATGGCATCATTTAAATAAGTTAGCGGCAGCGCCCTGCTAATGGGCTGCAGCCATGCCGGGAACACATTGATAGAGAAAAACGTACCCGACAGCAAAAACTGCGGCAGCGTGATCAGGTTAGCGATAGGCGGCACCGAAGTTTCATTTTTTGCAATACCCGATACGGTAAACCCAAAACCCATAAAAACGAGCACCCCAATAAAGGAGAGTATGAGCATATTGACAACCGTGACAAACCCATGCACCAGCGTAAAACCAAATGCCAGATGCCCAATGGAGATAATAAATAAAGCGCCGATAAGCGCGAAAGTTATGCGTGCCATAGCCTCGCCAACTACTATGCTGTACCGTTTTACCGGTGTGGCAAAAAACCGTTTAATAACCAGCGTTAAGCGCAGACTTAAAAACACAAACGCGGTACCGAACACCCCTGTGCTTAACAACGCGAAACCCAGTTGTCCGGGTAAAATAAAATCAATGGTTTTATACTCGCGGCTTTGCACGGCTACCTCTTTTATTACAGCAACCGGCGGCGGCGCGCCGGGCAGATGGGTATTGATCTGGAAAAAAATATTGTTTAACGCTGATTTCAAAATATTCTCCTTATCGCCCGATGCTTTGCTGTACTGAATATTTACAGTATAATACGGAGGGGCTGTATTTTTTTGGATATCCATTATGGCGTCAATAGTGCCTTTTTGCAGGTTAGTTTTCATCTCCTGCTCTGTTTGGGTATGTATCAAATGTATCACACCCACCCTTTTCAATCCCTGGTAAACCGGGTTAATAGTATCATTGGTTTTGGCCAGGCCCACATCAACAGAAATAACCCCGCCCCCGCTTATAAACCCGAACACCAATATAAATATCAGCGGAAAAAGCAGCGTAAATACCACCGATGACGGGCTGCGTATGATAGAACGGAAACTTGCCTGCGCAATGGCCAGCGTTGCGCGGATGTTACTATAGTGTTTATTTGTCATTAGTCATTGGTCATTAGTTTATCGCGTCATTAATTGCTCCCCCTTTAGGGGGTCGGGGGGTTACTCTGCTCTCCACTCCTTACCCGTCATATTAATAAATACATCTTCGAGGTTGGCCAGCTTCACTTCCTTTTTACGTTCAAAACCCGATGCTACCAGTTTATCAATAAAATGATCGGGCGTGTCTATGCCTATAATATTGCCGCCGTCAATAAATGCAACGCGGTCGCAAAGCACTTCGGCTTCATCCATATAATGCGTGGTGATCACTACGGTGGTTCCCTGGTCGCGTATGCCGCGTATCAGGTCCCATAAGTTACGGCGCGCCTGGGGGTCGAGGCCAGTAGTAGGCTCATCCAAAAAAACTATACGCGGATCATTTATTAAGGTAGTGGCAATAGAGAACCGCTGTTTTTGCCCGCCTGACAATTCTTTGTATTTTGATTTAGCTTTATCGGTAAGGGCCACTTTTTCCAGCATTTCCATAGGCGTTTTATCAATGCCATACAGGCCGCAGAAAAGTTTAATGAGCTCTGAAAGATTTAAATTAGGGTAGTAGCCCGCCGACTGTAGCTGTACGCCGATGCGCTTTTTAATTGCCGCAGCATCGGTTTCAATATTAAAGCCATCAACAAAAATTTCGCCCGATGTTTTGTCGCGCAGGGTTTCTATAATTTCGAGAGTGGTGGTTTTTCCTGCGCCGTTGGGGCCAAGCAGGCCAAATATCTCGCCCTCAGCTACGTCAAAGCTGATGCCCTTTACGGCATGGAAATCGCCGTAGTTTTTTACCAGGTTTTTTACCGTAATAATGGGTTGTTTTGCCATGGTGTAAAAATGGTGCAGAAAATTGGAATATCAATGAGTTTACTGAATTACTTTTTACAGGAAATTGTAAAAAATAATTTTATAGCGATGGGTTTAAACCCATCGCTATAATTATTTTACCATATGGCCCAACAAATAAATAGCTGAAGCCGCATGGGCAATAAACTTAGCGAGTGTTAGTATTGCAGGTGTGGTTAATAAAGTTATCATTTTACGTTGCGATTTATAAGGCAAAAATGCCTGCTAAACCAACAACCACACATGGTTATTAGGTAAAATGGGGGATTTTATCGGTGAAATGGGTGAATTAATCCGCTATCCTCGGTTAAAACAGACGGCAATTAATCTTACGATGCAAATGTATTAAAAAGTCTCCCCTACCGGGGGAGATTTAGAGGGGTCTAACGCATCAACTTAATAAAATCATCAAACAAATACCGGCTATCATGCGGGCCAGGCGATGATTCGGGGTGATACTGCACCGAGAATGCCTTTTTACCCTTTACCCGAATGCCTTCGATGGATTGGTCGTTCAGGTTAACATGGGTTATCTCTACTTTATCCGACGCGCGCACCGCCTCCGGCACTACCCCAAAACCATGATTCTGTGAGGTTACCTCGCAATGGTTGATAATAATATTTTTCACCGGGTGGTTCAACCCGCGGTGACCATTAAACATTTTTTTAGTGGGGATATCATTAGCCAAAGCCAATAGTTGGTGACCTAAACAAATACCAAACATGGGTTTACCCGCCGCTAAAATATCTTTTACGGTATCTATAGCATAAGGCATAGCTGCCGGGTCGCCGGGGCCGTTAGAGATAAAATAACCCGTTGGCGCGAAATCCTTTTCCATTTCGGCGAAGGTAGTTTTAGCCGGGTATACTTTAGCATAAACTTCCCGGTCGTCAAAATTACGCAGGATGTTTTTCTTTACACCCAAATCTAAAACAGCTACGCGGTAAGGCGCGCTTTCATCGCCGAACGTATAGGTTTCTTTAGTTGATACTTGTGACGACAGCTCCAAACCATCCATTGACGGCACTTCTGCCAGTTTGTTTTTCAGTTCCTCTATATCCAGTATTTCCGATGATATAATGGCGTTCATTGCTCCCTTATCCCGTATATGGCGCACCAACTCGCGGGTATCAATATCCGATATTCCTACTATATTTTGTTCCTGGAAATAATCCTGTATGCTCTCATCAGCCTGTTTGCGGCTATAAGCGATATTATAATTTTTGCATACCAGCCCGGCAATTTGAATGTTCCCGGACTCTACTTCTTCCTTCGCAATACCATAATTACCTATATGCGCGTTGGTGGCCACCATGATCTGCCCGAAATAGGATGGATCTGTAAAAATTTCCTGGTAACCGGTCATGCCGGTATTAAAACATATTTCGCCGGCAGTGGTTCCTATTTTTCCGGCGGCTTTGCCATAAAAAACAGTTCCGTCAGCCAATAATAATACCGCCGGTAATTTGGTGAAATAGGTCATTTGCGTAAATAAATTGAATGGTTAAAATAACGGCTGGTTGGGTGCGACGCGCCGTAAAAAGAGTTTGATATAACTGCTTTTTTCACAATGCAAAAGTAGGATTTATTTCGGATTTCGGAAGTGGGATTTCGGAATTTTATATAGCTTTTAGCGTACCTATTAAAAAATATACTCAACATAAAACAAATCCGAAATCCCACTTCCGAAATCCGAAATAAAAAATAATAACTTTGCCCAATCTTAATCAACCAGCCATGTCTGTAAATAAAGAAGTAAAACGAATTACCGTACATACCCTGCAGGAAATGAAGAACCGCGGCGAAAAGATAGCCATGCTTACCGCGTACGATTACTCCATGGCAACTATTGTTGATGAGGCAGGTATGGATATTATTTTGGTGGGCGACTCGGCATCAAACGTTATGGCTGGCCATGAAACTACACTGCCTATTACGCTCGACCAAATGATATACCACGCTTCGGCAGTAGTACGCGCGGCCAAACGCGCGCTGGTTATTGTCGACCTGCCTTTTGGCACCTACCAGGGAAATTCGAAAGAAGCATTGAACTCGGCCATCCGCATTATGAAAGAATCGGGCGCGCATGGAGTAAAAATTGAGGGCGGGGTTGAAATTGCCGAATCGGTGAGCCGGATATTAACCGCAGGTATCCCCGTTATGGGGCATTTGGGTTTAACGCCGCAATCTATTTACAAATTTGGCACCTACACTGTACGCGCCAAAGAAGCCACCGAGGCGCAAAAACTAAGGGAAGATGCACTAAAACTACAGGAGCTGGGCTGTTTTGGCATAGTATTAGAGAAAATACCTGCAACGTTGGCTAAGGAAGTGTCTGAAAGTTTGCAAATACCCACTATAGGCATCGGCGCAGGGCAGTATTGCGACGGCCAGGTGTTGGTGATACATGATATGCTGGGTATAAACAAAGGTTTTAAACCGCGTTTCCTGCGTCAGTATGCCAACTTATCCGATGTGATGAGCGGCGCTATTAAAAATTATGTGAGCGATGTAAAAGCGAAAGATTTCCCGAATGAGAGTGAGCAATACTAAGCCCCCCTGCCCCCTGAAGGGGGAGCAATAAAACACTTACGGACTTACGGTCTTTCCGACTTCCCGACTAAATAATATGGCCCGACCCGAATTTCACTATACCAATTACGATATTACCGATAAGGATATTCTTTATGAGGATAACCACCTTATAGCTGTAAATAAACGCGCCGGCGATATTGTGCAGGTAGATGATACGGGTGATGAATCGCTGGATGATAAAGTAAAGAAATATATAGCGCAAAAATACAATAAGCCTAACGGCGCTTTTTTGGGCGTGGTACACCGGCTGGACAGGCCCGTGAGCGGCGTTATCCTGTTTGCCAAAACCAGCAAGGCGCTTGAGCGGATAAACAAAATGTTCAAGGCACGCGAAATGCATAAAACCTATTATGCAGTTGTGCGCAAAAAACCGGTTCCTGAATCAGGCACATTGGTTCACTGGCTGATAAAAAACCCGCAGAAAAACGTAACTAAAGCACACGACCACGAAGTACCGGGTAGTTCACGGGCCGAACTGCACTATAAACTGGTTGGCGAACTTGAAGGCTATTATTTAATTGAGGTTGACCCCATAACCGGCCGCCCGCACCAGATACGGGTACAGCTTTCAACCCTGGGCTGCCCCATAGTGGGCGATAACAAATACGGCTACCCGCGCGGCAGCCTGCGCAAAAGCATTTGCCTGCATGCCCGGAAACTGCAATTCATTCATCCTATAAAAAAAGAACCGATACTAATTATTGCGCCCGTGCCGAAGGATGGTTTTTGGGAAAAGTTTGAGGGGATGATGGGATAATACGAATTATAATGTATCGATTGCTTTAAGGGTTTTCTCTTTCAAGTTGGGAAGATCATCAATAATAACTTGCCAAACGAGATCGAAATCTACACCAAAATATTCATGAACGAGAATGTGGCGCATACCTATTATCTGCTTCCATTCCAAATCAGTAAAAATGGCCCTTGTTTCGGGAGTTATTGTATTCGCTGCCTCGCCAATTATTTCAATTTGTTTGACGCAGGCAAATCGCATCATCGAGTTTTTAAGAAAAGATTTTAAATCTGTTTTTGAGGTATAAAGCTGAATTTCGTTGATCGCTTCTAAGATATGAAGTAACCGCTGCCGGTCGCCAATTTTACCTTTCATAAATCAAAACTTTGTCTTTTTCGATAAAAGGCTTTATATATTTTGAAACGGCTTTAGATGAGATAAGGTCTATTTTTTTATGCAGCTTTTGCTGAAGTTCTGATTGCATAGTCACAAATCCAAGCCCGATATGTTTTGAATAATCCAGGTCGACTAATATATCCACATCACTATTATCATCAGCTTCACTCCGGGAAAATGAGCCAAATAAATAGGCCTTTATCACCGGTTGCTCCGAAAAATAATCCTTTACTATTTGTATGTCATTAACTGATAGCTGCATTATAATACAAATATAATATTAATACCAGACTTTGGAAGCCTTTATATTTACAGGCCATAACCTGGACCAGGTGGACCAGGTAGTTTAAAGTCTCTTCACTTCATCCCAGATTTTCTCATCCACCAAAACCCCTTCGTTTAAATTTTTATTCCTCGTTTTCAGCGTATTTTCACCGGGGTATACTACGGGTTTATCCGGGTTTACCGGTGGGCTGCTCTTGGTGTAGTTTAATATTTCTTCTATCAGACCGTGAGTTTGTTGGGTATCCTGCGGCTTTATAGCGATGAATACCTGCGACGCACCCGACTCTGTGTTACGCTCGCTTATCTGTTTCACCGACCGCCCCTGGCTCAATACAGTAACCAACAGATCGATCATCATCGTTAATCCTGAGCCTTTCCAAAAACCAATGGGGAGCAGTCTTTTTGATGCTGCAATAGCTACCGGGTCGTGGGTTATATTACCGTCACTGTCATACCCGCCGGGCACCGGCAATTGTTCGTTATAACTCTTGTATTGCAGCACCTTGCCATACGAATATTGCGAAATAGCCATATCAAGCACAATATGCCCTTCCTTTCGCGGAACAGCAATCACCATAGGGTTATTAGCCAGTGTAGCAGTCGTCCCGCCCCAGGGCACTACTATTGCCAACGCGTTGGTAAAACTTATGCTGATATAGCCCGCCTCCGCAGCCTGCCAGCCATAGGTGCCGCCGCGCATCCAGTGATTGGTGTTCTTAATGGCAACGCAGCCTATGCCATATTCTTTTGCGAGAGCAATGGCCCGGTCCATACAAAAGCCGGCGTTCAACATTCCGGGCCCTAAATTGCCATCCCATTGCTCAAGGGCGCCAAAGGAGTTTACTTTAGTTGGCACTGCATTGGCGTCTATCACCCCTTCCTTTATATAACTTACAAAAGTAGGGAACCGGTTCAGCCCATGTGTATAAACGCCGTCGCGGCTATTTTCGGCAAAAACCTGGGCACATAGTCCGGCTTTTTCATCAGGGAAGTTAAGGCCAATCAATACTCGTTTAAATTCGGCTTTAAGTTGTTCAAATGGTACACGCATAAGGCAAATATAATAGCTTAAAAATTACCCGCTAAAATAATAGTGATTTAAAACAGTTATAATTGCCGTTGGTTACCTTTCAATAGCCGCGAATTTTTATTTTTGTACCACCTGTTTTTAATGAAAAATAAAATACCATTATTATTTGTATCGGGTTTGCTATTGCTCAACCTGCTGAGCAATTCCTGTAAAAAGGATAAGCAAACGTCTATACAGGCGCTATTCGCCAATGGTACCTGGCAGCTGGCTTCAATAAATGAAACCGTGTTTGTGGGCGATACTGTAAAATTTGCTGATACGTTAAATACCAAATGTGATACTACCCAGCTATTTACCTTTAATGCAGATAATACCTGCACCTATACCAATTTCGATTGCAGGCACCAGCCTACTGCCAGCGGCCATTGGTCGTTGTCTTCCGATCAGTTGTATTTAAATTCTGATATAGTTTGTAAAGACACTACTGCCGCAGGTAGTTCAAAACCATTTGCAACGGCGCAAATCTATAATATAGGCCAATACTCATTGGTATTGCTAACCGGCGATTTACAAAATTATACCTCGTCAACAAAGCGAAAGGTTACACGTTATGGTTTTATTCGCCAAAACTCATCTATTAAATAGTGATTAAAATAAGTAAACGTTTATATTTGGGTCATCATAAAATACATTCGCCGTTTTGAAAAAACGAATTGCCATTTTTGCTTCAGGATCAGGATCGAATGCTCAAAAAATAATGGAGCATTTTAAACGCAACACAGAAGCCGAAGTAGTATTGATACTCACCAACAATCCACAGGCCTATGTATTGCAGCGGGCCGATAATTTTGAAATACCATCGCATATTTTTACCCGTTATGAATTTTATGAAACAGATGATGTGATAAGGATCCTAAAAACCCTGCAGGTTGATTTGATTGTCCTGGCCGGTTTTTTATGGCTCATACCACCCTCACTGTTAAAAAGTTTTCCTAACAAGATTATCAACCTTCACCCCGCGCTGCTACCTAAATATGGCGGACAGGGCATGTATGGCGACCATGTACATAAAGCCGTAATGGCGGCAAATGAGGAAGAATCGGGCATTACAATTCACTTTGTAAACGAACAATTTGATGAGGGCGAGATCATCCATCAATCAAAATTCAGGATCGAACCCGGCGATAACCTCGAAATGGTAAAATTTAAAGGGCAGCAATTAGAGCATCAGCATTTCCCGAAGGTTATTGAGAGCCTGCTTAAGAAAATGAAAAGTTAGGTTTAAAGATTGAAGATTAGGTGTATTTTCGTCTTTTGATTAATAGTCTTTGCAACAGCAAAAAAACCAATCTTTACCCATGACCACCAAACCCTCAACAAGCATCTTCCAACTCGCCGTAATAGTTAGCGCACTTGGCTTTTTTGTTGATACCTACGATCTGCTCCTGTTTGCCATCATACGCAAACCCAGCCTGGCCTCACTCGGTTTAAACCCTGCCGAAGTATTATCTAAAGGCGAATTGCTCATCAGCATACAAATGATCGGGATGGTAATAGGCGGTATCATATTCGGAATACTGGGTGATAAAAATGGACGGCTTAAGGTTTTGTTTGGCTCCATACTCCTCTATTCTATTGCCAATATTTTAAATGGCATGGTTGGCACATTAAACCAATATATATTGTTAAGGTTTATTGCCGGTGTGGGCCTTTCCGGCGAACTTGGCGCAGGCATAACATTAGTAAGCGAATTGCTACCAAAAGAAAAACGCAGCATGGCGGCGGGTTTAATTGCAGGTTTTGGCTTATTTGGTGTGGTTGCTGCATCGGTTATCAGTAAAATGGTCCACTGGCGCACGTGTTATTATATAGGCGGTGCGCTTGGTATTTTGCTGTTATTACTGCGTGTGCAGGTTAAGGAGAGCAACTTATTTAAACAGGTGCGGCATACGACTATTAGCAAAGGGAACTTCCTGATGTTTTTTAACAACCGCAGGCGCTTTGCAAAATATATGCAATGTATATTGATAGGCTTACCTGTGTGGTATATTATTGGTATTCTGGTTACTTTTTCTGATCAGTTTGCTAAGGTGATGGGCGTAAATGGCGTTGAACCAGGCACTGCCATCATGTATTTGTATTTGGCCATTGCAGCCGGCGATTTTAGTGTGGGCTGGTTGAGCCACCGTTTGCAAAGCCGCAAAAAAACATTGTTCATTTTTTATGGCATCGCCATGTTATTTACAGTGTTTTATTTTTTGCAGCACGGTAATGGTCCGGCCTGGTTCTACTTTATTTGCGCGGGCCTGGGCTTCGGCGCCGGGTTAAGCGTAGTGTACATTACAATGAGCGTTGAACAATTTGGCACCAATTTACGTGCATCGGCAGGTATAAGCATCCCTAATATGGTTAGGGGCACTTTGCCGTTGATGATACTGTTATTTAAATTTACCAGGTATATTTTTCATGATTACGTTACAGGCGGCTGGGTAACAGGGCTAATAATATTTGCAACAGGTATTACCGCGGCCTGGTTTATTGAAGAAACTTATGGTACCGATTTGGAATTTATAGAGGCGTAGCTTGAAGATTAGAGTTTTATTTTTTTAAATAATAAATTCCACAGCTACCTGGACAGACCCCAATATTTTCCACAAAAAAACTAACCTCTTACCTCTAATCTCTAATCACTAATCACTACCTTTGCGACTCAAATTTTTTTCTTTAAATGAGTCAACCTGTTATCATAAAAAATGCCCTTATTTCAGTTTATTACAAAGATAACCTGGAGCCTATTATTCATGAATTAAACCGTTTGGGGGTTAAGCTATACTCTACCGGTGGTACCGAAACTTTTATACGCAGCCTCGGCGTTAACGTTATAGCAGTTGAGGACCTTACCTCCTATCCGTCTATCTTAGGCGGGCGTGTTAAAACCCTGCACCCAAAAGTGTTTGGAGGTATACTGGCGCGCAGAAATTTTGAAGGCGACCAACAGCAACTGGCCCAATATGAAATACCTGAAATTGACCTGGTTATTGTTGACCTATATCCATTTGAAGAAACTGTAAAATCGGGCGCCGGACATGATGATGTGATCGAGAAGATAGATATTGGGGGCATTTCCCTGATCCGCGCGGCGGCAAAGAATTTTAAAGATGTGGTTATCGTTGCATCAAAAAATGATTATGCCGAACTGGATGAAATATTGAAAACGCAAAATGGCGAAACTACTATTGACCAACGCAGCAGGTTTGCCCATAAAGCCTTTAACATCACTTCAGGCTACGATACCGCGATATTCCAGTACTTTAACCAGCAGGACGCGCTACCTGTATTTAAACAGAATATACAAACCAGCCAAACCTTACGTTACGGAGAAAATCCTCATCAAAAGGGCGTTTTTTACGGCGATTTGGATGCGATATTTACTAAACTGCATGGCAAGGAATTGTCATACAACAATTTGGTAGATGTTGACGCTGCGGTTGCTTTGATAGATGAGTTTACGGAGCCTACGGTAGCTATATTAAAACATACCAACGCCTGCGGTATTGCCAGCCGTTCCTTTATTAAAGAAGCATGGATAGATGCTTTGGCCTGCGATCCAGTATCAGCCTTCGGGGGGGTAATCATCGCCAATGATGAAATAAACGTCGAAACCGCGACTGAGGTCAGCAAAATATTTTATGAAGTATTAATAGCGCCAGCTTATACCGATGAGGCTGTACAAATATTACAGGAGAAAAAGAACCGCATTATCCTGGTACGCCAGCCGGTTGAATTACCATCAAAACAATTTAAAACCTTGTTAAATGGCGTTATTGAGCAGGATAAGGATTCGGTTATAGAGGGCCCTGAACACATGACCGCTGTTACCAACCGAACCCCAACAGCACAAGAGTTAAAAGACCTGCACTTTGCTAACAAAGTAGTAAAGCATACTAAATCGAATACCATTGTTTTTGCAAAAAACCAACAATTAATGGCAAGCGGCGTGGGGCAAACATCAAGGGTTGATTCTTTGAAACAGGCGGTTATAAAGGCCAAAAGCTTTGGGTTCGACCTGGAAGGAGCCGTAATGGCCTCCGATGCCTTCTTCCCGTTTCCTGATTGTGTTGAGCTGGCTGCAGAAGCGGGTATATCGGCTGTATTGCAACCCGGCGGTTCAATAAACGACAAACATTCTGTTGAAATGTGCAATAAAAAAAACATTTCAATGGTTATTACTGGTGTTCGTCACTTTAAACATTGAGTTGGTGAGTAGCTAAATTGTGAGTGCTTAATAGTTATTTATCATAATGATAAAAACTATTTCAACTTATTCAACTAAATGCAACATATTCAACTAAATTTATAAACTTTGCAAACTATTTTTTGAAGCAAACGAGATATGGGATTATTTAATTTTTTTACGCAAGAGATCGCGATTGATTTAGGTACCGCAAATACCCTCATTATACATAATGATAAAGTTGTTGTTGACGAACCGTCAATAGTAGCTTTTGACCGTATAACCAATAAAGTTATCGCCATTGGCAAACAGGCCATGCAAATGGAAGGTAAAACACATGATAACATCCGTACCGTTAGGCCTTTAAAGGATGGTGTAATTGCCGATTTCAACGCAGCCGAACACATGATACGCGGGATGATAAAAATGATAAACCAGGGCAAAGGATGGTTCTTTCCGTCGTTACGGATGGTGATCTGCATCCCGTCGGGCATTACCGAAGTTGAAAAACGCGCCGTGCGCGACTCGGCCGAAATTGCCGGTGCCAAAGAAGTTTACCTTATACATGAACCAATGGCTGCCGCCGTAGGTATTGGCATTGATGTGGAAGAACCCATGGGTAATATGATCATTGATATTGGCGGTGGCACTACCGAGATAGCGGTTATTGCATTATCAGGTATTGTTTGTGACCAATCCATACGGGTTGCGGGTGATAATTTTGATTCGGATATTGTGCAGTACATTCGCCGCCAGCATAATATTATGATAGGCGACCGTACAGCCGAAAAAATTAAAATTGAGGTTGGCGCGGCATTGCCCGAATTGCCCGACCCGCCTGCTGATTTTGCCGTGCAAGGCCGCGACCTGATGACTGGTGTACCTAAACAGATCATGGTATCGTATACCGAAATAGCGCATTGTTTAGATAAGTCAATATCAAAAATTGAAGAAGCGATATTAAAAGCTTTAGAAATAACCCCGCCTGAGTTGTCGGCAGATATTTATCAAACCGGCATTTATTTAACCGGTGGTGGTGCTTTACTGCGTGGTTTAGACAGGCGCATATCAGCCAAAACAAAACTGCCCGTTCACGTTGCTGAAGACCCGCTGCGCGCCGTAGTGCGCGGAACAGGTACGGCCCTTAAAAATATTGGTAATTTTAAATTTCTTATGCAGTAATTAGAGATTAGTGATTGGTTAATTAGTGATTAGTGAGTGAAATTTGTAATTAGTATGTATTTTTAACTAATGAAAGGATTTACCGAACTTGAGGCATGGAAAAAGTCGCGTATTTTTCGAAACGATATTTATGAATTGGTTAAAAGCTTTCTTGCCGAAGAAAAATATCGGTTAGCCGATCAAATCATTCGGTCGTCCAGGTCAATAGGTAATAATATTGCGGAAGGACATGGAAGATTTCATTATGTGGATTCTTCAAAATTCTTAATAAATGCCCGAGGTTCTGCCGCCGAGACAATTGATCATCTTATTATCGCATTAGATATGAAATTTATCAGCAATGAAATTTTTGAGAAATTTAATTTGCAATGCGAAGAATGCATGAAATTAATAAATGGTTATATTAATTATCTTAGACAACAGGCAACTAATCTCTAATCACCAGTCAACTAATCACTAAAGATGCGTAACCTCTTGATCTTCATCACTAAGTACAACGCATTTTTTCTGTTCATTATATTTGAGGTGAGTGCGCTCATTATCTACATCAAATACAATTCTTTTCAAAAAGCTACATTCATTAACAGCACCAACCAGGTTACCGGTAATTTATATGCCCGGGTAGACCATTTGAAGGACTATCTGTCCTTAAGCGAGGTTAATGATAGTTTGGCAAGGCAAAATGCCCGGCTGCGCAACCAGCTTAAGTCGTCATTTTACATTGATAGCATCGCAAAGCGCAAAATAACCGATACCATTTACAAACAGCAATATGAATATATTGTAGCCAAGGTTATCAACAACTCTGTTAACCGACGCAGCAATTATATCACCATCAACCTGGGTAGTAATGCCCATATAGAAAAAGGTATGGGCGTTATTTGCGATGCCGGGATAGTAGGCAAAATAATTAACGTTTCACAACACTTTGCGGTTGTGCAATCTGTTTTACATAAAGATACCCGCTTCAGCGCAATGTTGGCCGATCATAAAGATATCGGCTCGTTTATCTGGGGCAGCAAAATCGATCCACATAAAGGCTTACTGATAGATGTATCCAACAACGCCCAGCCAAAGCTTGGCGAAAAAGTAGTTAGTTCCGAACATTCGCTTTTCCCGGCCGGCTTGCTTTATGGCAAAGTAAGTAACCTGCGTGCAACAGAGGGTGGTTCGTCACTAAATATGGAAGTTGCCTTATCTGTCGATTTTAGCAAACTACAATACGTATATGTTGTAGTTAACAAACTGGCCAAAGAACAATTGGGACTGGAGGCCCAGGAAAAAAAAGATGAGTAGGGCTATAATTGTTAACCTGGCAAGGTTTATTTTATTGGTTTTTGTACAAGTGTTTTTATTGAAAAATATTACGCTGTACGATCTGTCTGCGCCCTATTTGTATATTCTTTTTATTTTGCTGCTCCCGTTTGAAACACCTAACCTGGTATTGTTTGCCGTATCGTTTTTAATGGGGTTAACTATTGATGCTTTTTACGATACGCCCGGCCTTCATGCAACGGCCTGTGTGCTGCTGGCATTTGTTCGTATCTTATTTATCAGCATAACTGTACAAAAAGAAGGCTTTGACAATGAGCCCGAACCAACCTTAAGCATAATGGGTTTCAGGTGGTTTTTTACCTACGCGCTTATACTTACTTTGTTTCATCATTTCTTTTTGTTTAACCTCGAAGTTTTTCGCTTTTCCGAGATCAGGTACACGCTGGGCCGCGTAGTGTTAAGTACAATTTTTACCGTATTTTTAATGCTGGTTTCAGCCTTATTATTCTTTAGGAGCAAAGAACGTAAATGAATAAATTTTTTGAGCGGCGTTACGTTATCGGGGGCGTTTTTATCACTATTATACTGATATTGCTTGCCCGGCTATTTTATATACAAATAGTTGACGATAAATACCTATTATATGCCAATAGCAATGTTAACCGTAAGATCATCCAATTCCCCGACCGCGGGCCAATATTAGACCGTAATGGAAAGATACTGGTTCAAAATAGCCTCGTATATGATATCAGCGTAACCCCAAAAGATGTTAAGCCGTTTGATACTTTAGAATTTTGCAAATTAATTGGCATAGATAAAGCCGAGTTTGACAAACGCCTTTTAAAAGCTGAAAAATATTCGCATGTGCTGCAATCCCCTTTCGAGCAGCAATTATCGCCGCAGCTATATGCTTCTTTGCAGGAACGGTTATCAGAATTCCCCGGGTTCACCGTCGACCCCCACCCGGTACGCACTTACCCCGATTCGACAGCTGCCCAATTCTTAGGATATATTAGTGAGGTAAAAGACGTTGATATAAAAAATTCAGGCGGCTATTACCGCCCGGGCGATTATATTGGCTCCACCGGTGTTGAAAAAGCTTATGAAAATGTTTTACGCGGACAGCGCGGCGTGAAAAATATGATGGTTGATTCGCGGGGGATCCAAAAAGGGTCGTATGCGAACGGCGCATATGATACAGTAGCCGTACCGGGCGAACGCTTAACCTCATCATTAGAAATAAACATACAAAAACTGGGCGAAAAATTAATGCAAAATAAAGTGGGTAGTATTGTTGCCATTGAACCGTCGACAGGTGAAATATTAGCCTTTGTAAGCAGCCCAACTTATGATCCCAACCTTATGGTTGGGCGTGAACGCGGCAATAATGCGGCAAAACTATATAATGATCCGTACAGCCCATTCCTGGTACGCCCAATACAGGCTTATTACCGTCCCGGATCGTCCTTTAAACCGTTAAGCGCACTCATTGCTTTGCAGGCAGGCATTATTACACCGGAAACTACTTACAACTGCCCCGGTTATTATTGGGCTGGTAACCGTAAAATCTCATGCTATAACCATGAAGCACACGGAACCGTTAACTTGAGCAGTGCGGTGGCCGTATCTTGCAATGGTTATTTTTCAATGGTTTTTGAACGGATAATGAACGCGGCAGGCCGTAAAGATATATTGCCTGCTTTTAGCAGCTGGCGCGAAAATGTTGCCAAATTTGGTTTAGGCCGAAAGCTGGGGTTGGATATGCCAAACGAAAAGCGGGGCAATTTACCTACTGCCCAGAATTATGATAAGATGTATAATCGCGGTGGATGGCGCTCAAGTACAATTATTCCGTTGGCTATTGGGCAGGGCGAACTTGATGCCACTCCATTACAATTAGCAAATATTGAATGCACAATTGCTAACCACGGATATTATTATTTACCCCATCTGATAAAAAGCATTGGCACCCGCAATGTAGTGCGCCCCGAAGATACCGTAAAACATAATGTAGGTATTAGCGGGCAATATTTTGAGCCGGTTATTGATGGCATGCAGGCCGTAGTAGATCATGGTACTGCGGCGGCCTCAAAAATACCAGGAATAGTGATGTGCGGAAAAACGGGGACAGCGGATAATACGCATGGCAAACCTAACTCGGTCTTTGTGGCATTTGCCCCGCGCGATCATCCAAGAATAGCTATCGCGGTAGTAGTTGAAAATGGCGGGCAGGGCGCAAATTGGGCGGCTCCTATAGCCAGCTATCTGGTCGAAAAATACTTAACCGGCACCATCTCCCGTCCGCAGGATGAGTTTAACCGCATCATGAACGCCAACTTGCTGCCTGACCTGAGTACCTACTATCAGCATAATAAAAAAAGAGCGCAGCTGGATAGCCTAAAAAAATCAAGATTGGATTCGGCGCGTAAAATTGGCCCCGTAAAATCTGCATCGAATAAAAATAAAAGAGATCCGTCTGTAAAATATTTGGCAGCTATTAAACAAAAGGAAAATGAATAACCAGCGCAGTTTCTTTTTTAATGTTGATTGGTTAATGGTATTTATTTACCTGGCGCTGTGTACTATTGGCCTGTTCAGCATCCATTCGGCAATGTACGACCCGCGGCATCCTTATATTCTCGATGTTGATACCGATTACGGCAAGCAGTTTATATTTGTTATCGTATCTGTAGTGTTGGGGGTGTTTATTCTTTTATTGGAGAGCCGCTTCCTGTCGGCACTTGCGCCTGTTCTGTATGCCCTTACAATTATCCTGTTAATACTGGTATTGGTTATAGGGCATAGGGTTAAAGGCAACCAGGCCTGGATAGCCTTGCCGGGAGGCTTAAGGCTGCAGCCTGCAGAGTTTGCCAAATTTGCCACCTGCCTTTTACTTGCCCGTTATTTAAGCGGGGTCAATATAAAAGTGACGGAAATTAAATCTTTTGCTATCGCAGCTGCGATCATTTTTTTCCCAATGATGCTCATACTATTGCAGGGAGATGCCGGTTCAACCTTAGTGTTTAGCTGCTTGCTTTTTGTTTTATACCGCGAGGGGCTTTCGCCTTATTTTTTGGTACTGGAGGGGTTATTTATTACACTGTTTGTTTTAACGCTTAAGTTAAATAATATACTGCTTATTATTGGCGTGCTTATAGGTCTTGCCGTATTAATTGTCCTGGTATTCAGGCGCAATAAAAAATTAGTGTTTACCGTATTGGTGGGTGCCGCTATATTAATAGCCTTTGTTTGTAGCGTAAAATTTTTGTACAACAGCGTTTTAGAACCGCACCAAAAAGTGCGCATCGACATAGTGCTTGGAATAAAAAGCGACCCGAAAGGAAAGGGATATAACGTCCATCAATCACTGATAGCCATTGGCTCGGGCAAGCTTTGGGGTAAGGGTTATATGCGCGGTACGCAAACCATGTACAGGTATGTGCCCGAGCAGGGCACCGATTTTATTTTTTGTACCGTAGGCGAAGAATTCGGCTTCGCCGGATCAGTTGTGGTATTAGGTTTGTACTTGCTTTTAGTATTGCGGATAATATATATTGCCGAACGCCAGCGATCGCCTTTCTCGCGTATTTATGCCTATGGCGTCGGGTCGGTTATATTTTTCCATGTCGTTATTAATATCGGCATGACAATTGGCATTATGCCGGTAATAGGCATTCCGCTCCCCCTCATCAGCTACGGCGGTTCGTCGCTGCTAAGCTTTACTATCATGCTTTTTACCCTAATCAAGCTTGATTCGAACAGGATGGGAATGATATACGCGTAATTTTAAGTTTCAGTAACACCTCCGCTGCTACTAACAGTACCTTCTCCTCAACAACTCATAAAATTTTTCAGTTGTATCCGGCTTACTTTCCCAGTCGTTTTTCATCACGTAGTTTTTATTTAAAAAGCGCTCGGCTTCTTCAAATGTATTAAAGCGGTTAAGTATTTCTATGGCTTCGCTGTAAGCAAGGTTGTAACCCCTGAAAAGATCTTTAATATACAGCAATTTTTCATTCAGCGTTATGGCATTTTTTAGGTTGGTTACCGGCTGTGCGCCCGCCTGCGCAGTTATGCTGGCCGTATTATTTAATGTCGATGATATTTTTTGATTAATGGTGATTATTTCTTCCTTGCCGGCATTTTTCTTTTTGGCCGCGGGCTTCAATTCTTCTTTAAGCGGGGACGGCTCTTTGGCTAATTCTTCAGCTTTTTCTTTTTCAATAAGTAATTCATCTTCCTTAATTTCTTCATCCGTGAACGCTGTTTCGTCAATTTCTAGCTCATGTCTTATAATTTCAGGCTCTTCCCGTATAAAGGAATAAGTATCCTCGGGGCTATGTGCCGAAATATCTAAACCCGACGGCTCGTCACCGGTTTCAGCCACCGTTTTGTCCTGAATAACGGGCTGCTGGGCAATCGGCTCAAAATATTTTTCGTTGCCTTCCTGTTTATTTATAACGGGCTTTTCGGCCCTGGTCCGCAGGTTTAGTTTACTTAATATTTCTGAATGATCGGCCAAAAAATGGGCATTGGCAACAAAAAGCTCCAGTTCAAGTTCGTTTAACTCTGCGGGGTTGGCTTCAAGATATTTATACTGGTCATTAAGCTCTTTGATGATGCCGCCTATCTTATTAAATACTTCCAGTTGGTTCATGGTATGCTTTAAGAAAAAATGCTTATCAAAATTAAGCATTAAATTCTGATATTAGACCCTTACAATAAGTTTAACATGCAGCTCAGCGAGGAAATTTTTAAGCGAAAAAATGAAAGCGGAGGCGGTATCGAGGTTATTTGCGGTTCAATGTTTTCGGGGAAAACCGAAGAGTTGATACGACGAATAAACCGCGCCCGTTTTGCGAAGCTGAGCGTGCAGCTATTTAAACCAAAACTTGATGTGCGGTATGATGAAAGCGACGTAGTATCGCATGATTCGAGAGCCGTAGCTTCTACCCCAGTTGATAAATCAGCAGCTATATTATTATTAGCCGGCCATACCCAGGTAATTGGCATTGACGAGGCGCAATTTTTCGACAATAAACTGCCGGAGGTATGTACCATATTGGCCAATAAGGGCGTGCGCATAATTGTTGCCGGTTTAGATATGGATTTTAAGGGCCGCCCCTTTGGCCCTATGCCGGGTTTAATGGCAATTGCCGAATCGGTAACCAAGGTACACGCTGTATGCGTAAGATGCGGTAACCCGGCGCTTTACTCGTACCGTTTGGTGCCAAGTAAAGAAAAGGTATTGCTGGGCGAAAAAGAAAGTTATGAACCCCGCTGCCGTGTTTGTTTTAATAGCAAAACTTTTTAATGATTGCATTATCGGATTATTGAATTGACTGTTAATCAGTTTATTCATACTCCATAAGTCACAATTCTGCTAAAAAACAGGGGCAGTTAAAACAAAAGGTATAGGCTTGAGTGTTAATGGTATATTATATACCAAGGCAATGGCTAAAAAGATACTGGTAATTGAGGATGACAAAGACATTAGGGATACTATTGTTTATGTATTAGAGGAAGAGGGATATGAGGTTGTCTCATCCGAAGATGCTAAAATTCTTAAATCCCTGGGCCAAATTGCCCCTGATATGATGCTATTGGATAACTGGCTTACCGAATGGAAAAGCGATGCCAATGGCGAGCAAATAAGCAGGGAGTTAAAATCAAACCCTGATACCAGCCACATACCTGTTATTATTGTTTCGGCAGTAAGTAATATCAAGGAAATAGCAGCGGCGGGCCTTGCCGATGGTTATTTAAGAAAACCGTTTGATCTTGCCGAATTGATCGCCATTGTAAAGAAACATCTTAAATAAGATCGGGAATAGCCGCTCTTTTATGGTTTTGATTTTTCGGCAGCTTTATCAGAAGCCTTATCGGCTTTATCAACTTCTTTGTCAGCAGCTTTATCGGCCTTATCAACAGCTTTATCGGCTGCTTTAATTGCTGTTTTTTCAACAGGGGTTGGCGTTATTTTTAAACTATCTGAAGGTACCGGAGGAGTTGCTTCTATTTTTTTTAGTGTCGTACTTGTTTTCTTCCAGCCAGAGGGGTCGTACTTAGCCAGCGCAGTTGTATCAGTCTTGCTGTAAAAAGAAAGAATATTCTTTTTTAGCGGAGCTGTAAGGTCGGCAAATTTATTTTTTTCTAAATGATCAACCAGGTCATCATAAGTTTTATCAGTAAGTTCATACTCACCATACACTGTTGCATTTCCGGTATCAAAATTAATATTAGATAATTTGGGGATTTTGTAATCTAATTGGGTTAAAGCAGCAGCGTACCTGGCCATCACAGTATCAAAACTTTTAATAAATTGTTTTTCACCTTTCTGGTCAACTTCTTTAAACCTGAAAATTCTGAAAGGGCCAACTTTAGGTACTATTTTCAGAAAAAATGCTATTAAACGCTCCTTAAATTTCGGCCTGTCAAGATCGCTCCCAAACTCTGCAAAATATTTTTTCCGGTGCATTCGGTAATTGAATTTGCGGCTGGTAATACCCGGGGTAGTTTTCTTTATTTCGTCCTTTTTTAGTTCCCACGCACTGCGGGTAACCACAGGCATCAGGCTGTTTACGGCCCATCTGAAATTATTTATTGATTTGTCTAAATTACCGAATACTTCGTTAAGGTCCTCCCCGTAGGTCTTTATAAAGGCTCTTTCCAATACCGGTTTTGCCACATTAAAGCCAATAAAATCATGGTATGCCTGCGTGGCATAATTGCCCCTTGCTATTTGCAAAACATCAAATGCAATTTCAACCCGGCTATGCGATATATGATCGTCCTCATAGGTAACAACATTGCCGTATTTTTTTTCTATTTTGGGGTACACCATAGGCACCACCAGATTGGTGCCTATTGAGTGGCCGTACCTATCGGCCATGTAATGGCACATTGCACCAAGGGAAAAAGCAAATTCATTCAGGTTTTGCGATTCAGAGATGAGGTTACTTACATAATCACCGCTGCGTACATAGTGTACCAGGTTGGTAAAATAGGTGCTGCCATAAGGCGAGTAACCAATGTCGGCCATTAAACTGCCGCCGTAAGCGTAAGAATGCGCGATCAGCAGGTCGGCATCGGTAGTGCCCGGAAACCTGTTTTTAAGTAATGGCTTGATAGATTTTTCCCAACTCGCGTCAACAATGGCCTCATGCGTTAAAATCCCATAGGCTTTAACCCGTAATGGTGCTATACATATTGCCAGGATGAACAGGAACAAGTATTCTTTTATAAGGGGCGATTTCATGATAATTGCGAAAGACAATACTAAGACCTATACACAATAACGAAATTCAAATATTGTTTTAAATGGAAAGAATATTTTCTTATAAAACATTGAAAATAAAGATATTAATTATCAGCTTTTGCTAAAGCCACAATATCACTCACTTCCAGGATATTTTTATCATATCCCCGCGTTACCGAGTGAATCATGGCTAAGCCAATTTCTTTGAGTGTGCAGGTTGCACCGGGAGCCACTAATCGCATAAATGGATATAGCCATGCAATATATTTATACACTTTTTGTGTTCTTTTTAATCCCGCGGTAGGTTTTATAAAAGCGGGCCTGAATGCGAATACCTTTTTAAATGGCAGCTTCATCAGGTCGTTTTCGGTTTTACCTTTAACCCTGGCCCACATTGACCGCCCTTTCTCTGTGCTATCAGTTCCGGCGCCTGAAATATAACATAGGGTCATCTCCTTGTTAAGCTTGCTTAACGTTTGGGCAACATTAAGCGTTAACGTATGGGTAAGCTTAAAGTATTCCTCTTCCTTCATCCCTATAGACGACACCCCGAGGCAAAAAAAACAAGCGTTATATCCCGTTAAATGGTCTTCGATAGCCGAAAGGTCCAGAAAATTCCGGTGAATAATTTCTTTTAATTTTGGATGGCTAACACCGCCCGGCCTTCGGTTAATAACCAACACCGCTTCCACCTGCGGATGCAGCAGGCACTCACGCATTACGCCTTCGCCAACCATACCGGTTGTACCGGTAATTATGGCCCTTATTTTTATTGCGCTACTCAATACCATTTTTTTTTGACCTACTAACCTACTAATATACAGAACATGGGGGCATCCTGCAATTACCTCAGATACACGAATTGCATACTTAATTGCTTCAGAACCAGCCTTAATCCATTCTATATGGCTAAGTTCGTGGCCGCTTGGGGTTAAACGCTACTATATAATTCAGCTCGTTATTTACAACGCTGCGGTTATTCAGGCTTTCTTCATTTTTATTTAAGGTCTGTTTAAGCCTGAATTTTGTTAAATGAAAAACCTGCAATAAAAACTCAGGGATTATTTTGGTTGCGATAGTAGGGTAATAATCTTTCTGAATTTTTATTCTTTCGGTGTCAGTTACCATACTCAGTTCCCAGTTATCATCTGCTTTAAAACCGTGTTCTTTAGCTGTGTTCATTAGGTCGTACAGGTACATTTTTACCTGGTTTTCTATTGTTTGCTCTTTCATAGTTATTTTGATTTTTTTCCGATCGACAGATCAGATTGTGACATGGAACCTTTTTCAGACTGATAGCTGGATAGCTTTTTATTTAAATTTGCACTCGGCTCCTTCTTTTTTTCTTTAATAGTTTTCCTGTCTTTACTCATAATAGTGTTTGTTTAACATCAATTGCCGGCAGCGCATATCCCGGCAGCAGACAACAATTAAATAAGCAGTGATGGTGTGGTTTTTCCTGATCAATTATTAGCGTGAAGCTTAAATATCACCGTATCAGAAAACGGATAATGCCTAAGAGTTTTTTAGAGAAGTGCTTAAAGGTAGGCATTGTTTATGAAATAAAGGCAGCTATTTGAATATAAATGTAGAGGACCTGAATTTAATATGGGGGAAAAAGACCGATATACCAGTATATATGCCTACCTTGCACGCTTATTTAAAATATATAATGCAAAAAGAAGGAACAGTAAAGTTTTTCAACTCCGAAAAAGGTTTTGGATTCATTTCACAGAGTAACGACAGAAGCGATGTTTTTGTACACTCTACAGGATTAATCGATGAAATTCGTGAAAACGACAAAGTATCGTTTGATCTGGAAGAAGGCAAAAAAGGCCTTAACGCGGTAAATGTAAAGGTAATTTAAAAAATCTCTATAAGTTGATCGTAAGGCACCCCGATCAAATCGGGGTGCTTTTTATTTATAACAATATTCACTTAACCCAATATAATTTATGGCTAAATCGCAAGCAACCTTTATGAAGAAACAACTGGAAAAGAACCGCCAGAAAAAAAAAGAAGATAAGGCCCAGCGCAAACAGGAACGCAAGGATAACCCCGGAAGCAGCGACCTTGACAGCATGATGGCTTATGTAAACGAATTTGGTGAAATAACCTCGACCCCGCCTCCCGCGGTTAATCCAAACCTGAATAAACCCAAGTAATTCAATATCCCGGTTAAAAGCCGATTGAATTGCCACCGTCAACCGGTAAAACTACGCCTGTAATATATTTGGCCGCATCAGATGCCAGGAAAAAAATAGCTTCTGCTACATCTTCCGGCTCGCCTAATTTACCCATAGGGGTACGTGATAATACTTTTTGTTTTCGTTCGGGGTCATTATCCAGCGCTTTTGCCGACATATTGGTTTTTATAAAACCCGGCGCCACACAATTTATCCGTATACCTTTTGGCGATAACTCAACAGCCATAGCCTTTGTCATGCCCTCAATGGCCGTTTTGGCGGCCGTATAGGCAATTACATATGGTATGCCGTATTGCGCCGCCATTGAGCTGATATTAATAATACAGCCCCTGCCATTAGCTATCATTACCTTAGCCGTCTCGCGGCTGATAGCAAAAACCGAATTTAAATTGGTTTGAATAACCTGTTGAAATTCTTCGTCGGTTACTTCAGTGAAATGCTTTTTCAGGTTAATACCGGCATTGTTTACCAGTATATCTATCGTCCCATATTCCAGCACAATACTGCTTATCAATTGCGGGATGCCACTCAAATTATTCAGGTCGAATACTTTGTAACTGCATAGCCCGCCTAACTCGCCGGCAGCTTTAGCCAGGTTTTCCTGGTTGCGGCCTATAATGATGGTTTTTATATTTTGCTCAACAAACTTTTTAGCAGCAGCCAGACCCAGACCCGATGCGCCTCCTGTTATTATAGCTATTCTATTGTTTTTTGATGTGGGCATTGATTTAATTTAACCAGATAAATATCAAATTTATTTTTGATCTTCTGTTATCCTGGTAAAAATTACTATTGCCTTAAGTTTATGGTATTTGAAGATGAACCTACTGCTTCTTTATAAAAATAAAATCCCCTCCCTCATCACCGGCCTCCCTGATCTCGCCAAATTGGGGCACCTGGCCGTTGGGGCTGTTGTTTATTACCGCGGCTTTAAAGCTGGCAAATAATTGTTCGGCAGGTAAAAAGTTATCTGTATTTTGGTTAAGGCGCTTTACCAGGTATTCTATAAAAACGCTTTTATCGGGTACTTCCTTCATGGCGCCGCTGGTCATGGCTTTGCGGCTGGGCAGTTTATACAGTTCCTGTATATCCTTGGGTGCCATATCAATGGCCCTGGTTTTAAATATGCTCCCCGAAAAACAAGCATCGCTTATTAATAGCGTATGTTTTGATTTTATGGCGGTTATATAGTCTATCAGGTCGGCGTTTGATATCCAGGTATCCCTGCGTTTAAGCACCGCGTCGGCGGGGTACCAGTAGCCCTGCAAATGCGCCTCATCATAGTAGCCGTGCCCGGCATAAAATATCAGCAGGTTATCTTCGGGTTTAATTTTGTTCGACAGATCATCCAGCGCGTGGAAAAACTGCTCGCGTGTAGCATTATTTAAGGCAGTTACATTTTCGGGAGCAAAGGTATAGTTACTGGTAAGCGATTTCAACAAGGTATTGGCGTCGCCAACAGGGCCCTCCAAACTTGGTATAGATTGGTCCTTATAATCCTGTACGCCAATTAACAGGGCATAGTATTTCCCCTGCGCCGCGCTTTGTTGTACCGTTGCCTGCGTGGCTGCCGATATGTTATTACGAACGATATGAAAGTTGTAAGTGCCCTTATTCATATTCATATCGGTAGCCACCACCATCAGCGGGTTATCGCCTATGGCCATAGGCACATCAACGGTAAAATTACCTGCCTTATCAACCGCAGCCTGTATGCCGTTTACCACAACCGAAAATATGCCGCTGGCATCTTTGGCAACACCGGCAACGTGCAACACATCACTGTTTTGCACTACTTTTAACCCCCGCGTAACCTCTGGCGAGGTAATATATATTTCGGGCGGGGTAACATCATTTTGGGTTATAACCTGGGGAGCAGGCGCTTTATCGGTATAGCCAAACGTCAAATATTTAAACCCTATGTTTTGATTGGCACAAACGCCAAAACCAAACCTATACCCGGTAAACTCTATCTCGGGGTGCGAGGTTACCAGCTGGTCGTTAATATAAAAATTGAGCTGTCCGTTTTTATGCAGAATGCCCAGTTTGTTTTTTACCAGGTCGCCTTTTTTTATCGCGTCAGACGATGTCCAGGCGAGGATGGTATTAAACCCTGTCTTATCATTATACCCGATATAATAATAGCCGGTGCAGCCTATCCAGAAATGATAAACTCGGTTTTCGTCGCCTGCAAACTCCAGTCCGTAACCAAAGTTTTGCACGCCCGAATAATGCGTTGCTTCGGTTTCTAACAGGTAATCGCGCTTCATATCAACCTTTAGCGCGGGCGCTGTTACCGAAACGTTATATCCTGACCGGGCTATGCGCACCATTTTAAAATGGTTGTCGGTAATTGCAGTTGTTAACGAATCCGCAGGCGCTAAAACCCATTGGTTCGCGTCATCTTTAGCAAAATCGGTATGGTAAGCCGTTTCAATGATCGATTTATTTATAGGCTCAACAGTTGTTGTTTGCACAGAAGGATCGGCTAAATAAGCCAGTTTCAAATAATCAAACGCTACCGACTGCTGCTCCATAACTACCGGGCCGAATCTATTTCCAAAAGGCAGCAGCGGGGGTATCTCTTTAACCAGTATGTCGTTTATATAAAACTTCACGCTGCTCTCCAGTTTTTCAACACGCAGTTTATTGGCCGCGTTACCGGTTGCAATGGCCGTTGAGGGTGTCCAGTTTACGATGGTAACATTGCCCCCGTTTTCAAACTTACCTACCAGGAACTGGCCCGCGGCGATGCCGAAGTAATATATATTACTATAATCCTTCCCAAAAAAAGTTAACCCTGCAGCGTAACGGCTTTGTACGCCCACGGGGGTTAAAACGGTTTGTATGGCAAAATTACGGCTATAATCCACCTTTATTTCGGGTGCCATAACCGTTGAGGTATGCAGTTTATGTGTAAGTATGTATTTACCCCCTTCTATGCGGGCATTGCTTGTGGCATCGTCATAGTTTCCCCATGTAGACTCGCCTTTGCTAAAAGCATTGTAATAAATTAAACTTTGCGCTTTAACGATGCCGCAAAGCAGTAAACACATCAAAATAAAAGCCGCCCTTTTAAAAATCTTATCCATATTCGCTTATTTATGATCAAGTTCAACCATCAGGGCCACTACATCCTGCTTATCAGCGCTGCTGCCCGAAAATTTGATCTTGTCACTATCAAATTTAACATTTTTCGGGTCAACCATACGCTCGCCCAGTGCGCCAAATACCCGTTCATTAAACGTACCGGTTTGTGTGCCTATTTTGGCTATCAGGTCATTAATATTCAGTTCGTTTTTGCTATACAGTACACATAAAAAATCCTTTCCGGCCACATTATCAAACTGTATGTAATGGTCCTCATCGGGTAGGGCAACATCATTCTTTTTATAATTTAATACGGCGCTTATCCCATCCGCATACGGAAATATTTTGGTAACCGCGTTGGTCAGGTCAGAACTGATGGCATATACATAGGCCGGGGCATCATTAGTGATATAAATACGGAAATTGGTGCCCGAAGTATAGGTGCTTGCTGTTTGATAAATGGTTAACGGTTCGGGTGTTTTGTTTATTGGTTTATCGGCGGCAACAACTTTAAGCCCCCGGGTTGAAACGAGGAGGTTTACAGGCATATCCAACCCGGTTGAAAGCGCCAGCCTTAATGAACCCGAGAGGTCGGGCACATTGGGTTTGGGGTCCGGGAGATCAACAAACTCATAAGCGTATTTTACAAATTTGGCCATATCGGTATATTTTATCCAGATATAGCCCTGGTTGCCCCAGTTGGTCCCCCAGCTGTTTTGAACTTCAAAAGCGCCGCCATATTGCTCATCGTCATATCCCACAATACACATCGCGTGGCCGCCATAAGTGGTTAGGGGCTGCTCGGTAGGTTGCCAGCAATCTCTCGCATAGTCAAATGATGGCGGGCAAAGCATTCCTATTACCACCGGCTTTTTTTCGGAAATAGATTTTTTTACCGCCTGAACCTTAATATTGTCGCCCGAATAAACATCGAACAAGCGCGCGTAATCTTTAATTTTAGCAGATGATGCCATATCCAGTTGGGCCGGGGCGACGGTTGGTACGCATAACAAAGGCAGGCTGGTAAAAGGTATGCTTCCCTTATTCTTCATCAGCTCAAAAGCAAACTCAATATTTGAGCCCCCCACGCAGGCGGGATCATCGGGCCTTAACAAGCGGAACAAAAAGGCCGGGGAATACGCATTTTTAGTGATTTGATTACGGTCTGTCCAGTTGTTTTTTATGGCGTCAACAATAGTGCGGCCGCAATAAGCCGATGCCCACGCGGCGCAAGTGCCATATTGGTCCTGGGTTTTAGGGTAAGGCGCAAACTGCTTTATCGATGCTTTCGCGGGCAGCACATCAAGTGCACGGGTAAGTTTAGCTTTTTTTGGGGCCGTAGCGTATGCGGCATCGTCAAAATCCAAACCCCGGCTATGGGTTTGGCTAAATGAGTTTTGGATGGAAAGTATAGTTATTAAAATAACTACGCCATACCGTTTAGAAATATTTATCATGACAATAGCTAATTAGGGTGGCTATAAAATTCGCTTAACGATTAAAGTTAAAAATAATAATTAATCATTTCAAAACCCATGAAGTTAATGTTAATTATTTTCCGAAAAATATTTATTATTAATAAGTTAGGCTGAAAAACAACCATAATTATTTTATACACGTATAAATTTAAATTAGTTAATAAACCTGTATTTTTATTTAAATTTACGTTACACTAATTATTGATTGAACCAACAATGAGAACCAAACAACATCATTTTGTGAATGGGGCCTGGAAAGACTACCCTTCAGAATTAAATGCAGCTAAATGCCAACTGGTACTGGTTTTCGGATCATCAGACAGCATTGTGAAACCCGAAGTATATGAGCACTTAAAATCTTTATATTCAAAGGCCGATATTGTATTTTCATCCACGTCGGGCGAGATACTGGGCGATTCGGTTTTTGATAACAGCGCAGTAGTTACCGCTATTGAGTTTGAAAAAACCAGTGTGCGCACGGTTAAAACAAATATAAAACGCCATAGCAATAGTTTTGAAACTGGGCGTTTTTTAATGGACCAACTATCGGGCGATGATCTGAATTGTGTTTTTGTTATATCAGATGGCACATTTATTAATGGCAGCGAACTGGTTAGTGGCCTCAATAAGAACAATAAACACAACGTACCAATAACCGGAGGCTTAGCCGGCGATGCCGCCCGGTTCGAAAAGACGTTCACAGGGGTTAACGAAATACCCTCACAGGGAAATGTATCAGCCATTGGATTTTATGGCAAAGGTATGTTGATAGGCCATGGCTCGTTGGGAGGTTGGGATGAGTTTGGGCAGGAGCGTACCATTACCCGGTCTGACAAAAATGTTTTGTATGAAATAGATCATAAAAACGCGCTCGACCTTTATAAAGAATACCTGGGCGAATATGTAGTTGAATTGCCGGGGTCGGCACTGCTTTTTCCGCTATCTTTACGTGTAAATGGCGGCGACAAAAACCTCGTGCGTACTATTTTAAGCATTAACGAGGAAGAAAAATCAATGACCTTTGCCGGCAACCTTCCGGAGGGAGGCAAAGTAAGATTGATGAAAGCCAACTTTGATAAAATTATTGACGCATCGTCTAAAGCCGCTACTAATTCGTTTAACAGCCTCAAAAATAACAGTCCTGGCCTGGCCATATTAATTAGCTGCGTTGGGCGCAAATTGATTTTACAGGAAAGAACTTATGAAGAATTAGAAGCTGCAAAAGAGATATTGGGCGCGGATACTGCCATTACAGGTTTTTATAGTTATGGCGAAATTTCACCGTTTAGCGAAAGCACCCAATGCGAATTGCACAATCAAACCATGACTATTACTACATTTACCGAACTTTAGAAATAGGCCGCCATCGGGTATGGAATATCACAGTATATTAAATAAGCAGATCATAAAATTTATCCCGGATAAATGCCTGGAAGATGAGGCGATGCAGAACTTCCTGGAGAGCGTGAGTAATTCATACAGTTCGTTTGAGAAGTCAAAAAAACTATCCGAACATGCTTTTACCATAAGCGAGCGCGAATACCAGGAGATCAACAATTTCCTGTTAAAGGAGAATGAAATAAAACAACAGTCTATTTCAGAAATAAAAAAGGCAATAAGTTCCTTGTCGCCCGGCTCCAAAACAGATATTGAAAGTTCGGATGATGACCTGATAGATATTATACGATTCTTACAACAACAAATAGAAAAGGCCAAGGAGCTGGAATTACAACTCATCGAATCAAAAGACGTGGCCGAAAAAGCGGCGCTAACAAAATCGCATTTCCTGTCGACAATGAGCCATGAGATCAGGACGCCCATGAACGCGGTAATTGGTTTTACCCATTTGCTTTTGCAGCTTGAGCCGCGGGAGGAGCAAATGGAGTACCTTAAAATGTTGAAATTCTCGGCCGAGAACCTGCTGGTGCTGATCAATGATATACTGGACTTTAGTAAAATTGAAGCTGGTAAGGTTGAATTTGAAGAAGCTGATTTTAGCATTAAGGATTTGATAAGCAATATAAGGCTGGCGCTGCTGCAAAAAGCAAACGAAAAAGACATTCAGCTTAAATTACTGATAGACCAGGAACTGCCAAACGCCATTAAAGGCGACCCCGTAAGGCTGGGCCAAATATTAACTAATTTAATAAGCAATGCAGTAAAATTCACTAAGGAGGGTAAGGTTACCATTACGGCCTCGCTCAACAAAAAAACAGCGGAGTATACCACCATTGATTTTGAAGTAGCTGATACCGGCATAGGTATAGACAAAGATAAGTTGAACAATATATTTGAAAGTTTTACCCAGGCAAGCTCTGATACTACCCGTAAGTTTGGCGGTACCGGCTTGGGGTTAACGATAACCAAAAAATTGCTGGAGTTGATGGATAGCGAGATCAATGTAAAAAGCGAGTTGGGCAAAGGCTCGGTATTTTATTTCAGCCTTAAAATGAAAAACAGCGATAAGCAATTTGAAAAAAACGGTTATGATATCATTCAGCAAGAAACCAAAAGTTTAAAAGGCATTAAGCTGTTAATTGCTGAAGATAACCAGATCAACGTGATATTGGCCAAACAATATATGAAGCTATGGGATATTGAATGCGATGTTGCCGAAAACGGCGAGATTGCCCTTACACTGGTTCAAACCAACGATTACCACATGGTTTTGATGGACCTGCAAATGCCCGAAATGGATGGCTACGAAACTACCATCGAGATCAGGAAACTGGACGGCGAAAAATTCAAGAATCTGCCTATAATTGCCCTTACCGCGTCGGCCATGCTTGATATTAAAGACCAGGCCTATATTGTAGGGATGAATGATTATATCAGCAAGCCATTTAACCCCAATGAGCTATACCGCAAAATTGCGCAATACGCAAAAGTGGATGTGTAAATAAAGTATATTCAAAAAAAGGCGTCACCCTGAGCTCCGTCGAAGCCTTGCCTGCCGGCAGGCAGGGGTGAGCGCAAAGGCCGACCCACATGCTTCGAGTACCTCAGATGACACCGTTTTTTTTAACTTACAATTTCTTCTTATCCTTTTCCCATAATTTATTGGAGGCGGCTACAGCAACAGGTTCGCCTTTTTGGGCGTTCCTGGCAATGTTCACATCTTGTTTTACCAGGTCGGTTTCTGCGTTCCAGTCAAGGTATTGCGTACGGGCAAAAAGCTGCGGTTTGTATTGCGCCGAAGCCGCAGCGGCATAATTTATCCATGAATTTACCTCTGCTTCTGCTTCGGCAACGGCCCGGGCCTTATTCTTTTCATCGCCTGCAAAGCGATATTGGGCCATATAAGTAGCCGCATTTACTTTATGCGCGTAATAATCGGCCATATAGCCCATGGCTTTAAAATCGCCCAGAGTTTGTTTTAGTTCAGGGTTGTTATTATCAGCTATCCTGGCCGCGCCTGTCAATAAAGTTTTTGAGGCTTCTTCCAGTTTATCAGCAACCTCAAAAGGAGTAAGTTCGCCGGCTACTTTTCCTTTTTGGGCAAAATCGCCAATGGCGGTTACACCCTGGTCGGGCATACAATCGTTGCGGGCAATGGCGTTCAGGTCTTTAAAACGGGTGATATCAAAGCTTCCCTCGGGCAAAAATTCGGCGTCGTTTTGACGGTAGTGTATCTTATCAACCCATTCGATCACATCCGATGTAGCGTTCCAGGTGGTATATATTGCCTTTGCATCCGCGCCTTTGAAATGTTCGGCTATCTTATCAATGTAATATGACTCCGGCAGGTCGGGATTATAGCCTGCCATGCCCCATATCATAAATAAGTACCATTGCTTATCAATTTCATATTTAGGCACATTCTCATCCTTGCTGTGAAAATCGCGGCCGTAGATGTAGCCATCTGGCCCCCAGAAATACCCGGCCATCAAATCCTTGGGCATATTTTTAATGAACGCATTGGCGTAGTCGGGCTTGCCCCAGCGGAAGATAAAAATATCATCATTGCGCACATTCATCCACACTTTAATTTTGTGGCTAACCACCTCATCCTTGTATATTTTATCAAACCAGGTAGGTTTTTCGCTGCTGAACATACGCGCCCTCGAATATTTAAACTCAGTATCAAACGGGCGGTTATAATCCTTAAAAGCATCAGCTATTAAACTCATATCGGTTTCATGCTGCCTGAAAATAAAGGCCACATCAATTTTCGGATTAATTGCCCTGGCATCCATAATACCCTTGCCATAGGTTGACCATATATATTTTTCGGTGCTGTACTCATTCTTTAAGTTGCGGTTAACATTCTCACCGGCGGTAACACCGATACCTTTAATGGTTGGATAGGTAAGCAAAAATTGCTTTACGCTTTTCCGCATATAGTCAATAGTAGTAGGGGAATCCTGGCGGGTTTCTATGCCATGCTTGCCTTCGGCGCCGCTTACAAAAACGTTCCAGTGGTACCAGTGGATATCAATGCCCCGGTCATCAGCATATTTAAATACCTTTTTCCAAAAGGCGATCTTTTCGTCGATGCTCATCTTTTTAACCACGCGCAGGTGGGCAGGGTCCTGTATGCCTTCTTTTTTCCAGCGCATATCGGTTTTAGCGGTGATGGGGCCGGTATAAACGCATACATCGTTAAGCGCCACATCTTCATAGCCCGGCACTTTCACCATTGACGGGTAGGGATGCAAATTCCATAAGGTAAGCAGGTTATAGCGGTAACGCGCCATATTATCGAGGTAATTTTTCCAGAAATCAAACTCCCACATGGTTTCAATGTTCATTTGGGCTGCATCGCCGGTATCGTCATAGCTTGGCGTACGCGCGTCGAGCGGAATGTTGAATTTTATCCCCCGGTAAGGCATATAGGGTTTGCCTTCTATTGTTCCGGTTTTAAGCAGGTCCTTCCCGGCCTCCAGGTTATCCGCAAGTGCAAGGCCGGCATACATCAATCCTCTTGCATCTCCTCCCCTTACTTTGATGGCCTTATTGGTTTGTGTGATTTTATACGCCTCGGCCCCTAACGATTTATCCAGCACGAACGTAACCACAACAGCGCCTGCCGGGCTTGCCGAATACTGCAGGTTGGCCATTTTAAAGGCATTCTTAAATTCCTGCACGCCAAACTGCAGCTGCGGAATTGTCTTATCATACACTACGTTAACTTTTTGCGGCGCACGGGCGCTTATCAGCGTAACGGCGGCAACTAATACCAGGCAAATTTTGAGTAATCGGTTCATAACAGGTTAAATTGGTGTAGGGTTACTTAGTTTTTGTTGAAGGCGCGGGGCCCATGGCCAGTTCTATATCATGGTCAACCTGCGGCTGCATGCTCCTTAACGAAAACAACCCGCTGATGATAATAAACTGGAACGATTCTTTATTGTATTTAGCTACTGTACCGGCATAATTGGCCCAATGCGACGAACATTGTTTCAGGTAGGCAACCGCCTGCTGACGCTCGTCATTACCTTTATAACGGTAACGCGCCACGGCAACGCCCGCCTTTATTTTGTCGGCAAAGTATCTGCCGAACCAGTACCAGGCCAGCATATCGTTCACTTCAACTGCCGCGCCGGGGCTTAACCCTTTTGCCTTTAACTGGGTGATGAGGGTAAACAATTTCGCGTTGTCCCTGTCCAGTTCCGCAGCTAATTGAAGCGGCGACATTTTGCCCGGCCTTGTTTTTTCGCCGGCAGTTTCCCAGTCGTGTATGTTAACGTACAGGGTTGAATCCAATACGGGGTGGGTGATGATGTTATTGATATCAAACAACCTTACCGGCTTATCAGGCGCCCAGTCGCAGAAACCTTCGGTGTACAACTGCGCATCGGCGGTGCCTGAATGGTAGGCAGCAAATTTCAGCTGATTGTTGGTAGCTATTTTCCAGGCCAGCAGCGCGGCTGGGCCGGTACCCTTGCCGTATTTTGCTGACAGCATTTGCTCGAAGGTGGCGTCGGGAGTCTTCTCATCATACATCAGGCGGCCCCACATTGCGTACCATAGCCATTGGCGCTGAAAATGATAATCCCAGGTTTTAAACGGGCCGGATAAACTGGTATAATCCAGCGCGGGCGTAAATATTTCGCTGCCGATAAAGCATCCGGCCACATAGGCCTCCCCGTTATTTTTAATAAACTCGCGTATAAAATCGCTGTTGCCCCAGCGCAGGCGGTAAAAATCCTCGTTACGCACCGTCCACACATATTTGTATTTGGTGGGGAACGGGTTATAATATTTATCGGTGAGCTTGCCGCCGTGCACCATAAACAGTTTGGGCGACGAGTGCCCGTGGCTCCAGTTATATTTAAACTCCACAAAGGCGTCGGTAACATCCAGGCTCTCAATATGCTTGCGCGAGGCAATATCGTTCTCCTCGCTGGTGCTGCCACCCGACCCAGTATTGGCCGAAAGCGGCGCACGGTACACAAATTTTATTTTGCGGTTAGCGGCCTTCATACCGGCAAAAATAGTGCGGTCGAGCCAGTCGCGACGCTGCTGCGGCGTACGGCCGCCCATGCCCTCGCCAATGGTAATACCGAGGCCGTCAAGTTCCGGGTATTCATTAATTACCTGTGTAATTGTTTCGCGGGTATATTGCTCCACTAATTTGGTAGTATCCTGGTTGCCGCCAAATGCCGGTGTTACCGAGTATTGTATTACCCCTTCTTTTTTATGGGCCAGCGCAAAACTTGGCGATACAAAGGTGTTCCAGTTAATAATATAGGTTTGTATACCGCGGTCATGCGCCATCTTAAACAGGTTGGTCCAAAATTGTTTCATGGCCAGCAGTTCCACATCATCAAACGGGCAGGCTTCGGGGAAGTTTTTGGCCCGTATCATATAATGATAAGGGTGCAGGCTCCATAACGAGAGCACGTTGTAGCGGTTGGCCGCCATCATATCTAAAAAAGCTTCCCAAAATTTGGGGTCGCGCACCACGTAATCCTGCTGGGTAAGCGATATACTCGACCGGTAGGCCATGAACGGTAAGTTAAATTTTATGCCCCTGAAACTTAAACGGGGTTCTTCTTTTTTCTCTTTTACTAACTGCAGGTTACCGCCATTGGCTTTTAGCTGTTCGGCAACATCAAGCGTACCATACATGGCCCCTTTTTCATCTGCACCAATAACTACCACCTTTGCGCCATCACGAATAATGCGGAAACCCTCCGCTGCCAATGGTTTTTCGCCAGTGGGCAAGTATCTATAGGCAAGCCCATCGGTTTGGCCCAGTACCATTACGTTGACCATAGTTTTATTGCTCATTGCTTTTTTTACCAGGCTATTGCCGGTAACGGCGGAAGCTTCATCCAGCTTTTTTAAGGCATAGTTTACCATGCGCGAGTTGGCATAGCCGGTAGCGGCAATAATGGTGGCGCCCTGTACCGCAAGGCATAACAGTATCCCGGTAGCCATTGTAACAGCAAACGACAACGCAATTTTTAACTTCATATTTTTCAGGTGTTATTGGTTTTGTATTTTGTATACAAAATTATTATAAATTACCACATATGCTAATTTATGGTTGTAAAATTACAGCTACGGAGGCTTTGCAGGTGTGCGTATATATCTGCAGGAATATACACTACGGGTAATTAGTATCTTTTATCCCACCAACTACCCTTTTCATCCCATTTATTTTAAGAGTATAGCTTTATGCACTATCCTTGCTCATAATCAATTTGTTAAAAAGTGCTAAATTATATTATACACTATTTTTTTAGTTGTATCTTGCTTTCACCAAACCCACTTTATGAAGATCACAATTCTGGCAATACTGGCCATTTGCTTATGTTCTTTGTCACTATCAGCCCAAAATAACTATGCCGTAAAAGGCATGGTGACCGATACTGCCTCCAGGGTCAAACTGCCCAATACTACCATTTGCATATTAAATGCCAAAGATTCTATTATGTATAAGTATACGTACGCTATTGATAATGGTCTGTTTGCCATTAACGGCCTGCCGCAGGGGAAATTTTTATTATTGGTAAGCTATCCCGATTATGTGGATTATGTAGAGGAGTTTACACTGGATGCCACTCACCCTACACACGATTTTGGCAATGTGAATATGCAGCTGAAATCAAAGCTATTGATGGAGGTAATGATCAAGGGCGAGATACGCGCAATAAAAATTAAAGGCGATACCACCGAGTTTAACCCCAAAGCTTATGTAATACAACCTAACGATAAGGTAGAGGACCTGCTGAAACAACTGCCCGGCATGACCATTGATAAGGACGGAAAAATTACCGCCAACGGTGTAAAAGTGGGTAAAGTATTGGTTGATGGCGAAGAGTTTTTTGGCGATGACCCTACACTGGTTACCAAAAACCTGCGGGCGGATATGGTGGAATCGGTACAACTCTATGATAAAAAAAGCGACCAGGCGGCCTTTACAGGTATTGATGACGGCGAAAAAACCAGGACCATTAACATAAAGCTGAAAGAAGATAAAAAAAGCGGCGTCTTCGGGAAACTGGAAGGCGGCATTGGCACCAATGGCTATTACCAGAGCCAGGCTATATTCAACAAATTTAAGGCGAAATATAAGCTGTCGGTTTATGGCAGCGTTGCTAACAATGGTAAGATAGGCCTGGGGGAAGACGATGAAGACAAACTCGGGATGACCAATATCGGCCAGATGGACGACGAAACATTCAGATCATATAGCGATGAGGATGATGGATGGGATGGAAAATATTATGGCGCCGGCCAGCCATGGGCGCGTAATGCAGGCATCCATTTTGACAGCAAGATGAATGCCGATAAAGCATCCATAAATACCAACTACAAGTTAAGATCGATGGATGTTACCGGGGTAACCACTACTACATCGCAGCAGAGCTTAACATCGGGCATTATCAATAACCATTCGGCGCAAACTTATGACAAGTCTTCCTTCAGGCAAAAGCTGGATGCCATGTACCAATTCAGGCCCGATACTTCATCGAACTTTAAAATCGGCGCCGATGCTACACTGAGAAACTCAAAAACCGATGATAACTATATAACATCGACCGACAACGGCAGCAATGTAGTGCTTAACCGCAGCAACCGCACCAATACCAACAATAACGACCAGAAGCTGGTAAATGTAAACGGCCTTTACACCCATAAGTTTAAAACGCCGGGGCGTACTTTTTCACTCAACCTGGGCACATCGTATGACGAGAACCACTCAATCGGCTACGTCAATTCTGAAACTGATTTTTTTAACCCTCTTGGGGCTCTCGACAGTATAGTTGAAGTACACCAGCTAAAAACCACCGCCGCTACCCATATGGTTATCAACAGCAACGCTACTTATAGCGAGCCGCTGTCAAAAACATTTGCGATAATTTTCAATTACGGACTTGGCGTAAACAATGCGCATGCCGATACACGGTCATATGACAAAGGGCCAACAGGCCAGTATGATGTTTTCAACAGTACCTTTAGCAACAATTATAATTTTAACCAGCTTAGCAACCAGTTGGGCGCGGTGTTTAATTATAAAAAGGGTAAGGCGCTGGTGAATTTCGGCACAAAAGCCTTTGCAGTAGATTTTAAACAGGTAGACGAATATACCGGCATTGTTTACAAACGCAGCTTTATTAACTGGGCGCCTCAGGCAAGTTACCAATATAAATTTTCGCTCCAAAAATCGTTCAAGGCCGAGTATAGTGGGCGCACTACCCAGCCTTCCCTTGAGCAAATACAGCCCATAAGGGTAAATACCGACCCGCTGTTTATCACCCTGGGCAACCCCGACCTTAAGGCATCGTTTACCAATCGTTTTAACGTATCCTATAATACTTACGGTGTTGTAAGCGGGCAAAGCTTTAATGTAAGCGGTAGCTATGCCTTTACAACGGCCGGAATAGCTAATAATACCATAACCAATACGTCAACCGGCAAATCAACCACGCAGTTTATTAACCTCGACAAAACCAGTAGCAATTATTTTATATGGACAGGTTTTAACAGGAAAATAAAACCGATAGATATTAATGGCTACTTTACAAATATATTTTGTGTGTGCCTTATCTAAAATGCTTCTAATGTCAGGAGCAGTCCATCCTTCTGGTTTCTGTACCTTACCATCCTCACGACGAATTACCTTGCCATCGACAAGCTTTGCCATATTGCTTCGATGGACCTCAGCAAAAACATCGTCCAAAGGAATGCCGTAAGAAACGGCAGTGCCACAAGCAATATAGATAATGTCAGCAAGTGCATCGGCAACTTCAACGAGATCATTGGCAGATTCTCCATCCATATATTCCCATACTTCTTCTTTAAGAAGCTTAACTCTAAGCTTACGTTCATCATCGTTAGGAAACTCTGGCTTCTCACCAATACGCTGACCGAATGCTTGATGGAAATCTCTTACGTCTGTATAAAAACTCATTGCTTTATTCCCTGAATACAAATCGCATTACCTTGGCTTGTAGGAATAAAAGAACCACCAGCAGCAGTGCACTTATCCATAGATGCGTAGTACTTTGCGTTAGTATCTTGAACACCAAAATAAATCGCAGTAACAATACCCAAAATAGTTACTGTCGCGCAGGTCCAACCAATGAACCAGTCCCATTCAAATCTACCCATTAATCCACTCCGGAGGTTGTCTGTTAGTCCACTTATGTAGCCCTGATTTTCCAATTATATAATAATTTCTGTAATTTATTATCGGGTCATCAGAGATGATATACTCTTCTGCCATACACGAAGGCATTTCAGTCCAATCCCAATCTTTTAAATTTTTAGGAGGCGACTGGAGCATGTAAGAAATTTCACCGTAGCATTTATGCTGCTTGTTATATCGGTGAGTGTATTCTCGCATAAGAGCAAAGAAATGATCAACGAGCCAATCATAATTTCTAACAGATTGACGACACCAAATAGCAGACGGATGATTCATATGAGTTGCCTGATACATTACATCATTGCGAGCATCAGGAAGTACCCATTGTTTATGTTTGCGATATTTGGGATTTTCTAATGTACCAGGAACAAGTCGTTCTCGTACCTGCATCTCTCCATCTAGTACTCGATGAGCTGTCGAGAGCAACTGAGCGCTCTCGAGAATCATTTTGACTACATGTTTATCTACGAGCGCCTGAGCAGCGTCCATAGGATCATGGTCAACGTAGAATAT
>CAISKH010000569.1 GCA_903885865.1 uncultured Mucilaginibacter sp. | reverse complement strand
GATACCCTGCGTTCAGCAGTTGCTGCAGGCGATGACGTAGCTATTATTGATACCGCGGGCCGTTTACACAATAAGGTTGGTTTGATGAACGAGCTCACCAAAATTAAAAATGTGATGCAAAAGGTAGTCCCCGGAGCGCCGCACGAAATATTGCTGGTGCTTGATGCCTCGACCGGGCAAAACGCCGTTGAACAATGCAAGCAATTTACCGAAGCAACCGCCGTTAACGCATTAGCATTAACCAAACTGGATGGCACAGCAAAAGGCGGCGTGGTGATAGGGATATCCGATCAGTTTAAAATACCGGTAAAATATATAGGCGTCGGTGAAGGGGTAGATCATTTGCAGTTGTTTGACAGAAAAGAGTTCGTAAATAGCCTTTTCAAGCAATAAAGCGACTTGTCATCCTTGAGCGACAGGCAGGAAAAAATAGAAAATGAGGACGAAAGAAATAAAGGAGCCAATAGCCATAAAGAAACCCCGCGTTAATGTAGTTACGTTGGGCTGTTCCAAAAATATCTATGATTCCGAAATCCTGATGGGGCAACTCAAGGGCAATGCTTTTGATGTGGTGCACGAAGCCGAAAAAGTAGGTAAAGATGATATCATCGTAATAAACACCTGCGGTTTTATTGATAACGCCAAGCAGGAATCTATCGATACTATTTTACAATACAGCCAGTTAAAAGAACAGGGCAAAGTTGGGAAAGTTATTGTTACCGGCTGCTTGTCTGAACGGTACAAGCCCGAACTGGAAGCCGAGATCACCAATGTTGATGCTTACTTCGGCACCAACGACCTGCAAAATTTGCTGCGAACTATCGGTGCCGATTATAAACACGAGTTAATTGGCGAACGCCTGTTAACCACCCCATCGCACTTCGCGTATTTTAAAATTGCCGAAGGCTGTAACCGACCCTGCTCATTTTGCGCCATCCCGTTAATGCGTGGCAAGCATTTAACTATGCCTATGGAAGATTTGGTTGCTGCTGCGAAAAAATTGGCCAAAAACGGCACCAAAGAACTGATATTGATTGCCCAGGACCTCACCTATTATGGCCTCGACCTTTATGGCAAACGTAATTTGGATGAATTGTTGCGCCGCCTGTCGGACGTAAATGGTATTGAATGGATAAGGCTGCAATACGCCTACCCCTCCGGTTTCCCGATGGAGATTTTGGATGTGATGAACGAGCGGGAAAACATCTGCAAATACATGGATATGCCTTTGCAGCATATCAGCGACAATATGCTTAAATCTATGCGGCGCGGTATAACCAAACAAAAAACCATCGACCTGGTAAATGAAATTCGCGATAAAGTGCCGGGTATAGCCATGCGCACCACGCTGATAACCGGTTACCCCGGCGAAACCGGACAGGATTTTGAAGAGATGCAGCAATGGGTTACAGAAACTAAGTTCGACCGCCTGGGCTGTTTCACTTATTCGCACGAGGAAAAAACACATGCGCACTCGCTGGTTGATGATGTGCCCGAAGAGGTGAAACAGCAACGCGCCGATGCTATAATGGAAATTCAGCAGGAAATTTCTTTTGAGAAGAACCAGGAAAAGATAGGCCATACCTTTAAAGTGCTGATAGATAAAAAGGATGGCGCTTACTTTGTGGGCCGTACAGAATTTGATTCGCCGGAGGTTGATAACGAAGTTTTAATTGATGCGGCCGTTAATTATGCTACCGTTGGCAGCTTTGTTAACGTGAAAATTGATACCGCCGAAGACTTCGACCTTTATGGACATATTGTAAAATAATTTTAACTTACCGATAAATATAGGTTAATGATTTTACATTTGACCCATAATGGATGTTACCTGTATAAGCTATAAAGACACGGGGTACTTTTCCCCAACAGTTATTGATTACCTGGATGATCTGCCGGGATTAAGAAAATTTTATAGTTACCGTCCCACCTTTGACGGCTTTGCCCACCTTTTACAAAACAAAAAAGTAGTTGCCGACAGGGCTTTATTAGCCAAAGTATTAACCGATCAATACGCCAAAATTTCGGATTTCGGATTTGAGATTTCGGATTTGGTTAGTAAGAATATACAACTTTTAAAAT
>CAISKH010000568.1 GCA_903885865.1 uncultured Mucilaginibacter sp. | reverse complement strand
CCTCAACTACAAGGAATTCGCCGATAAGACATCCCGATAAAGCGCGTGATGGCCGTGATTTTGTATTAAAACGGATGGTTGACGAACATTTTTTAAGCGAAGGGCAGTATAATGAATACAAAGCGAAACCACTTGGTATTGATTATCATCCCGTTGACCAGAATGAGGGCGTGGCGCCTTATTTCAGGGACTTTTTAAAACGGCAAATAAAAAAAATATTGTCATCGATCAACAAACCCGATGGCACTCCTTACGACATTTACCGCGACGGGTTGAAAATATATACGACTATTAACTACACCATGCAGCAATATGCCGAAGACGCGCAAAAAGAATATATGCGTACCCTGCAAAAAGAGTTTAATGAACACTGGAACCCGCGCTGGCATAACTATACTAAAGAGATAAAAAATTATCAATCGTTAATTGATTCGGGTATGCGTCATTGCGACCGGTATAAAGAATTAAAACTGGAAGGCAATACTGACGAAGAGATTAAAAAAAACTTTTATACACCTGATAACATCAACCTGTTTACCTGGCATGGCGATATAGACACCTTAATGCGGCCCGTCGACTCTATAGTTTATTGCCAATTCCTGCTGAGAAACTCGCTGATGAGCATGGACCCAACAACCGGCTATATTAAGGCCTGGGTAGGAGGTATTAATTTCGAGCACTTTCAAGCCGACCAGGTATATAGAGGTACAAGGCAGGTAGGCTCGACTGCCAAACCTTTTACTTACGCACAAGCTATTGATGATGGCTTTTCGCCATGCCTGGTGGTACCAAATGTTCCGGACACTATTTACTATCCCGGCAGCCCGCCCTGGTGCCCGAACTCGGGGAAAACAGAAACCATTAATCACCCGCTAACCTTGCGTGAGGCTTTGGCTCATTCTCAAAACTGGATAACGGCCCACATGATAAAACTAACCGGGTGGGTGAAAGTTGCAGAACTTGCTCAAAAAATGGGCGTTACCAGTCATATTCCCGTTGTTCCTTCCATCGCCATAGGAAGTTTTGATGCTTCGGTATATGATATGACCGGGGCTTATTCTGCATTTGTTAACCATGGCATGTGGACACAACCTACCTATTTATTACGCATTGAAGATAAAAACGGCAATGTAATATACACGCAGACAGCACCTGTAAAAAAAGCGTTGAATGACCAAACGGCCTACGTAATGACCTATATGCTAAAAGGGGTTATAGAAGAAGGCACAGGGATGAGGCTAAGAAGCCAATACGATTTAACCAATCCTATCGGCGGTAAAACCGGTACAACCAATGAGAACTCCGACGGCTGGTTTATCGGTATTACACCACACCTGGTTACCGGGGTATGGACCGGCTGCGAGAACCGCGATATACACTTCAGAACACAAAGCCTGGGCGAAGGTGCCAACAGCGCACTGCCTATCTTTGCGTTGTATATGAAAAAGGTTTATGCCAATGCCGGGTTAGGCATAAAAAGGAGCGCTGATTTTACGCTGCCAAAAGATCCGTTAACCACTGAACTGGATTGTAGTAAGTATAACCAGCAGCAAAAGGGCACCAATGAGGTGGAAAAGAAGCTTAGTTTTTGATTTTGTTGGAATGTTGTAAAGTTTGAAGGTTGTAAGGTAACCATTATTCAATAACCAGTAACCCGATAACCAATTACTAAGAATGGAGAAATTCGATTACAAATCGGCGCTAAAAAACATTCCCCATAAACCCGGCATCTACCAGTTTTGGGATACTGAACACGAACTCATTTACATCGGCAAAGCAAAGGACCTGCGCAATCGGGTCACCTCCTATTTTAACAAAGACACCAATGTAAATGCCAAAACGCGCGTGCTTGTCTCAAAGATACGCGATATAAGTTTTACCATAGTTGATACCGAGGTGGATGCCTGGCTGCTGGAAAACAGCCTGATAAAAAAGCATCAGCCCCGTTACAACGTAATGCTCAAGGATGATAAAACTTATCCCTGGATCATTATTAAAAGTGAGCGTTTTCCCCGCATATTCTGGACGCGGCGCATAGTTAAAGACGGCTCCAAATACCTCGGCCCGTATGCCTCAGTAAGTATGATGCACGCTATTTTAGGGCTCATAAAAGAAACCTACCCTTTACGCACCTGTAACCTCGCGCTTACCAAACAAAACATAGATGCCGGCAAGTTCAGGGTTTGTTTGGAGTACCAGTTGGGTAACTGCAAGGGGCCCTGCCAGGACTATCAAACTGAGGATGACTACAATAACAGCATTGAAGAAATAAAGGATATTTTAAACGGCCGGATCGGCGCCGTTCTGCGCAAAATGAAAACGGAAATGGATAACGCCATTACCAATATGAACTATGAGCTGGCGCACCGGCTGAAAAGAAAATTTGAACTGCTGGAGAATTACCAGAGCAAATCAACGGTGGTTAATTCATCAATTACCGATATTGATGTGTTTAGCATAGCCAGTGAGGAAAAAATTGCATTTGTTAACTATTTGAAGGTGATGAACGGAACCATCATTCAAACCCAAACCATTGAGCTGAAAAAACGGCTGGACGAGAGTGATGAAGAGCTGCTTACACTGGCCATTACCGAATTCAGGGGCCGGTATAACAGTGATTCGAAAGAGATCATTGTGCCGTTTAACATCGACCTGGAGGGTTCGAATCTAAAATTCACAGTGCCCAAGCTGGGTGAGAAACGGAAATTGCTTGACTTGTCCCAAAAAAATGTGCGGTTCTTTAAAAAGGAACGCATAGACCAGTATGAAAAACTAAACCCCGAAATACGTACCGAGCGCCTGCTCACCCAGATGATGAAAGACCTGCGTATGAACCAATTGCCCCGGCATATTGAATGTTTTGATAACTCTAATTTCCAGGGGAAATACCCGGTATCGGCCATTGTAGTGTTCAGGGATGGGAAGCCATCGAAAAAAGATTATCGCCACTTTAATGTAAAAACAGTAGTTGGCCCTGACGATTTTGCCACTATGGAGGAGGCTGTTTTAAGGCGCTACCGTCGGGTATTGGATGAAGATACCGGCTTGCCGCAGCTTATTGTAATTGACGGCGGCAAAGGACAATTGTCGTCGGCGGTAAAAAGTTTAAAATTGCTGGGGATTGATAAGCAGGTTACTATTATAGGCATTGCCAAACGGCTGGAGGAAATTTATTATCCCGGCGACCAGTACCCCATGTACCTCGATAAAAAATCGGAAACGCTAAAAGTAATACAGCATTTAAGGGACGAGGCGCACCGCTTTGGCATCACCTTCCACCGAAAAAAACGGGATAAAGGCACGCTGGCCACCGAACTGGAACTGATTGAAGGTATAGGCAAAACCACCGCCGAAAAACTGTTGAAATATTTTAAATCGGTTAAAAAAATACGCGAAGCCAATACCGAAACCTTGCAGGAAGTGGTTAACAGCAAACAGGCAAAGGCGATTGTTGCGTATTTCGTGGGAGATTAGTACCCCGGACCACCTGGTCCAACCTGGACCAACCTGGACCACCTGGTCCAACCTGGTCCACCTGAACCCATCTCACTCGTTCACTCATTCACTCATCCTCTTTCTAAAGCGAGAACATTTTCAACTGGTACATTCCCAACGTACCCCGGTTTCTGAAATTTGCACTTAAAAAGTCAGCCAGCTGTTTATTATTCATTGGTTTGCCCCCCTTTGGCGGTACTATAGCCGCATCGGTTATGGGGGCCTCTGTTACCTTTGTGGCTATCCAGGTTACGTGTTCGTGCGGTAATACTACACACAATATCATACCCGGCAAGCCATGAAACGATTCGGGGCCGCCACTTACCCATATCTTTTCGGTATAAAAGGCTACCACATACAGCGAGTCCTGTATCAATCCATGGGCCTCGCGGCAGGTATAACCGGCAATTTCTCGGGTGTTACCCGGTATTATCTTCCATTTTATTTTCCGGGTACTATCCGCAACCAGGAACTGCACCCCCTGCACATTTCTTTGGGTAACACTTGTCCCATTGGTATAATCATTATAGGTAATATTGTACTTGTTTTGTAACGGATTTGCCCCGAATTGCGCTATCGGAACGACAGGCCGGAAGCTATTATATACGCTCCTGTTACTATTAAAGGTGAGTTTGTTTTTAATCGTTACAAACTGGGGGTTCCTTTGCATATACTGGTCTAATTGCTGTATCATCATTTTAGATGGTGCATTTTGGTCCACCTGCAGATTAATGCGGCCAATGCCAAACATATTGATGACTTCATCATATTCAACAGTTCCGGTGGTGACAGTTTTTGACTGCTGGGCAAATAATAAATTGCCCGTTAATAAGCTGATAATAACTATAGTAATGGTTTTCATATTAATTATTTTTTTGCGGGTACGGTTGCGAATTTTGTAAAATCCCAGGTAACAGTGAACATAAAGTATCTTTTAATGGTATTGTAGCTGGTTTCTGTAATGCTGTTCTGATAGGCATACCTGGAGTTCTGATCCTGGTTCAGGATATTGTTACAGGAAAGCGATAGCTTCAGGTTATCATCTTTAAAAAAGCTTTTATCGAGCGACGCTTCCAACATTGCACGGTTTATTGAAGGCAGCGACTGTGTTTTGCCGGAATAGGTGTCATTAAGACTCGAACTGATCTGGAATTTGCCCGGTAAAAACAATTTCATGAACGTATAAATATAGAACCCGAGGGAATTATTATCCGCAAGGGTATGCGGTGATGATTGATTGATTACGTACGAGGGGCCGCCCGAAAGGTTAAAACTATATGCTTTTGCCTTGTACGCCGATATATTTGCACTTACATTATACCTTTCATTATTGTTTTTTGTTAATATGCCATTGTTATAGTAGTAGCCATCACTGCCACTGGTCCGTAATGATAAGCCGCCCTGCAAGCCGCCAAACTTCCGGTTCATGCTTACACCCAGGTTATAGAAAAGCTGTGTATGGTCAATGTTTACATACCTGCTGGTTGTTACCCTGGTGAGTGTATCGGTAATGGAGTATGCAACAATTGGATTTTCCCGAAGTGATAAATTACCGTTAAGTGTAAAAAACTGCCCGGTTAAATTCTGGTTATTATTATAGGTTGCATTAAAATTATGCGTGAAAGAAGGTTGTAGATTTGGGTTTCCTGTACTGATATACAGCGGGTTGGTATTGTTGGTTATAGGCTGTAGTTGATTGATAGTGGGTTGTACGCTGGCACCGGTGTAACCAATATTATACGATTCGCCCTGCGATATGCGGTTCCTGAAGGTAACCTGGGGCCTCCAGTTAATATAATACCTGGTTATAGTAGTATTAGCATACTCATCAATTTGTTTAAAGCTTACATCATTTGCTTTGGCGCCAAAAGTTAAAACCTCTTTTGTGTCGTTCCAACGGTAGTTAAATACGGCGCCCAACTGGTTGGTTATCTGGTTCAATTTATACTTACTGCTGTTCACCGCATCCAATACATTATATACGTCAGGTGATGATGCATTATATGATTCTCTATCTGAAAGGTTGTTCCATAAAGCAAACCCGTAATTAACGGTGAGCGCGAGCTTGAGTGAGAAGGGCTCGGAATACGTAACGTTATTATTCAATACCAAACTATTTATAACAGCTGGTTTGTACTGGTTAACAACAACATCTGTACTGCCCAGCACCGTAAAGCGGTCAGATTTAAAGTAATTTGTTTGATTATCATTACTGTAAACCTCGTTAATATCCCACGACAAGGTGCGGCCGGCCTTTTTAAACCGTTTGGTATAAAACATATCGGCGTTTAAAATTTTTGTGCGCTCATTGTTATTATTATTTGTGGTCGAGTTAGTTATTAACGCATTGCTGCCATCAAATACATTGGTATTATTGTCTGATAGCAGATCTATATGCCGGTCGGTAGCATTAATGCTTAGTTTCAAATTGGCTGTAGGGCTCAATGTATTCGTATAAGCAGCATCCAGTTTTTGCCTGAAGGTATAATTGTAGCTATGCGAATCTGAAGAACTGTTATTCGGGGTATTGACTCCAATAGTTCCCTGTGTAAGCTGGGTTTCGGTGGTTGTAACCCCTAATGACCCTATTTTGTAATTGGTGTTTATCGATTCTTTATCCTTGTTCCACTTATCATCCAAATGAACACCGCCGGTCCTTGATACGGGTAGGCCCTGGCCGTAATAGGTAGAGTTATCCAGTTCGTCAAAACTACCAAAAGAAATAGCCGACGAACCGTTATCGTTTATCTGAACATCGCTTGCACCCACGGTATTATTGTCTTCATAACCCAGCCCTATTTTACCATCGTTGGAGGCAGTGCCGTATAAGGCAAATTTTTCTTTCGGCTTAAATTTATTGTAAATAAGCTGCCCCTCGTAATAACCCTCACTGCCAATACCCACACCCGCGTCCAACTTGCCAAATACGCCGGTCTTTCTATCTTCCTTTAACATCACATTAATGGTTTTTATCTTCACGCCATCGTCAATGCCGGTAAATTTGGCCTGTGCGCTTTTCGCGTCATAAAGCTGCAGTTTATCCACCATGTCGGCCCGTATATTGCGGGTAACCAATGTGGGGTCGTCGCCAAAAAACTCTTCGCCATCAACCAGTACCTTTTGTACTTTTTCGCCCTGGGCGGTAATATGGCCGTCTTTATCAATGGTTATGCCGGGTAATTGCCGCAGCAGGTCCTCCACCCTGTCATTAGGCTGTATTACATAGGCTTTGGCATTATACTCAATGGTATCACCCTTTATTTTTATTGCCGCTACGTCGGCCTTTATAGTTACTTCATTCAACTGTTTCGCTGTGACCTGCATTTTTATATCGCCAAAATTATGCTCCATGGCACCTTGAGCAAGCGTAAATACCTCTTTATGATCATCATAACCGGTCACTGCAACTAGCAGGAAAAATTTGCCTGCCGGTAAGCCGGTAATGGTGAACGAACCATCATCAGCCGCGTGGGTAAATTTTTGCAGGATAGAATCTTTGGCGTTTAATACTGCAATAGTGGTTGTTAATTTCGCTTTTGATGCAGAGTCGACTGTAGCGCCTTTAATACTATAAGTACTCTGCGCAAGCGAAGAAAAGGCGCATAAGCATAAGGCAATTGTGGCAAAAATTATTTGCTTCATAATGGTGGTTTAGGTTAGGCCTAATATATAACTAAATATTTAGTAAATTAAGTAACGATTTTATTACTATTAATTTAGTTACATAAAGGTAATTGATATAAAGGCAATTAGCACTATGCGTTAACATAAGTTAACATAAAATAACAAGTTTTAACAGTTAATATTTAATTGGTATGCTTGACAGTCATTGTAGAATCCCCGGTTACTTTAAATGTGCCTGTAACCTTTGGCATAAGAATCTCCATAGTCATTTTTTTACCCGGGTCTATTATACGAACCTTATCAACCCTATCTGCAGGCGCGTCCGTGAGAAGTGCCGACTGGCCCCATACCGTTGTGTTATTTATTACCAGCATGATCTTATTTATAGGTTTACCTTCAAAAAAAACTGCTTTCTTTTCATCCACCGTTACGTTGGGCAATAGCTTTAAAAGGTCGGCCAGGTGATCGGTTGGTTTAACACTATAACTTTTGGCGTCATATTCTATGGTATCAGTTACATAAGAAGCATTGCCTGTGGGGTTGGGTATCATAACTGATTTTTTTGATCCGCTAAAAATATTACTGGATCCTATTGAGAACCCGGTGACATATCTCATTTGGGACCTGACCCCTATTTGCGTCGACGGATTAAACATCATGCCCATATTACTTTTAGAAACCGCCTTTATCCCCGCCAAATATTCATCATAACCCTTGTCGCTGCCGTAAATTTTAATATAGCACTCTTTCAGTGTGGGTTCCAATTCTGACGATGTATTCCCATATTTTATCCATGCCTCAGCCACTTCTTTAGCTTTTTTATAATTATTATTGGCAGCCAATATCTCTGCGTAATGTTCAGGTACAAGGCGGCTGCCTTTATTTTCCAGTCTATCATACAAGGGTTGTTGTACTTTTAATGCTTCCGCATACCTGCCCTCTTTATATAATATATAGGCATAAGTATCGCCAACCATAAAAGCATCGCCATTTGCACTTTCCTTTGCCTGCTCTACCGTACCGTACCGACCAGCTACCGGATGCTCTAATTGATTATTAACAATCTCCACCGATTGTTTTGACAGTTTTTCTGCAAATTCTAACTGTTCCCCTCGCAGTGCCAATGTCCAGGCAACTTCATTTTGCGCATGATATAATTCGGTTTTGTCAGTAATGGAAGCAAGGTACTTTTCTAACCCTGCTATATTGTTGTTATTAAGGTATTCTAACGCAACATTGTTTTTTACCATAAAATTCATTGCATACGGCTCTGCAACTCTAACCCCTCCGCGGCTGTAAACAACATGTGGCCTAGGTGGTTCAGGTTTTACAATTGGGGGCGGATACTGTACAGGTGCTTTTGTTGAGCCGGTTTTAGCCGCAGTTGCCGTAGTAAAATAGATCACCGATTCGCAATCGGCGGCATTTGGCCATTTTTTAGGGTTACTTCTACCATTCTCATGATCTGATAGCAAAGCGATAGCTGCCGGCGACAGATTTTTAATGGCACTTTCATCATAACGTTTTTTATTGATAAAAAACGCAACTTTTGCACCGTGACTTACACTATCTATAAAGCGCTCTAATTTTTGGTTTACAATTATCAGGTCATAAGGTTTTCCATCAGCCTTTTTTAATACTAACCGGGTGTAGAATTGGCTTAAAGGGACTGCTGCTTCTTTAAGCAAATTTTCTTTTTCTATTGGCGTAGTATTAATTTTAACTGCGCCGTCCTTTGCTTTTGGCCCATACATTTTTATTGCCTCTGCCGGGAGATATAAATTGGTTATTTTAAAATCTACACCAATTACTTTTAATACATCAGCGGAGCATTGTTGACCGTTAATAAAAACCAAAGGGTTTTTACCGAGTTTTTGCAATCCGGTAATAATATTGTATTTATTTTGCAGCAATCCAATTTTCGCATCTTTCTTTTGTTGGTTGATTGAAGGCAGCCTTTGAGGATCTACCTTGTTTGTTATAAAATAGATCACCGATTCACAATCCTGCACATTAGGCCATCTTTTAGGATGAAGTTTAGGGTTGCCCACTCCGCCCCCGCCATTTTTTAGCATAGCAATAATTGCCGGCGATAAGTTTTTTATATAAGCCTCGCTATGACGTTTTCCATCAATAAAGAAAGCAACTTTAGCGTTGTGTTCGTTACTGGATGTTTCTGACCCATTTTGAAAATGAATAATTATTTCATCGAATAGTTTACCGTCATCTTTCTTCAATACTAATTTTGTGTAAAATTGCGTTAGCGGCACCGCAGCTTCTTTGTTTGAATTTTCAGTTAAGATATTTTTTTGAAACGGCGTCATATAGGTAATTACGCCATTTTTTGTTTTTATTTTAATGACCCTTTCTTTAGCCCTCGGCCCGTATTTTTTTATCTCAATGGCATTACCGGGGCCGGAACTCCATCCGTTAAGGCATGACCCGCTTATCTTATACAATATAGCTGCGGGATATTCTTTACCATCAATTAAAACCACCAGATTTTCTCCAAAATGCTCCATTCCGCCAATAACACTATAAAGTTTTTTATCAACCTGCTTTTTTGCGTTAGGCTTATCATCACTTTTCAACCTTGCAAAAGCCAGGCAGCTTATTACCACCACAGGTATTATACCTATATATATAACCCGTTTCATTTTCGCCGAGGGTTTATTAAACAACATCGTAATACGCTTCTTTAATGGCACCTTGCTGAAGCTATGATATAGCATGCCCTGTTTAGCTACGGAGAGGTGCAGCAGCAGGTCGGCATAATTATTTTTATTGGTCGAGCGGGCTATTTCGCGGTCAACCTCAAACTCGTGGTTCTCCTCTATCGACCGTGCATACAAGTAAACGGACGGGTTGAACCATAGTATGATCTGGATAATTTTAGCAATGATCCTGTCGACAGAGTGCAGGTATTTAACGTGCAGCATTTCGTGAGCGATGATCTGTTGCAGTTCATCAGCGCTTAACTCATTATCATTTAAAAAAATATAATTAAGGAACGAGCCGTTGGTTAGTTTTTTATTGCCCCGCAAAATATTAACGTTGCCAATGCGGTCGACCTTGCGGTATTTTAGTTTGCTGAAAAAACCAATGAGCACAATTACCAGGTGGGTGAACAATCCGGCAGCCACCAGCCAGTATACCATTTTTAAAACCTGCAGCCAGTTAATGCCGGGTTCAATTATTTTTTTGGGCGATGGGGCAGCAAATGTATAGGCCTGCACATTTTGCAGGGTATTTACGTATACCACCTGCTGCATTACATGCGGATAATTATCGGCCTCGTGTAAGTGTATGGTAAGCAAGGGGATAACAAAGCTTAACAACATGGTAAACAACAGGTAATACCGGTTAATGGTAAAAAAAGTGAGCCTGTTGAGCATAAAATAATAAAAACCATAAAAAATGGCCATGCATGCACTTACCTGCAGCAGATAAATTATCGCGCTCATATTGGTTTGTTTTTATTAATAATGTCTTTGATCTTTTTAATATCTTCCTGGCTTAGCTGGTTCTCTTTCAGCATAAACGAAAAAAGGCTCTCGGCCGAATTATCAAAATAACCCGACAGCATTTTTTTTACTGATGCCTTACGATACTCTGATTTGGTGATGAGCGGGAAATACTCGTAGGTTTTACCGTAGGCTTTATAGCCTATATAGCCTTTCTTTTCTAACAGGCGCACTACCGATGAAATGGTATTGTATGGGGGTTTTGGCTCATCGGGCATGGCATCGATAATATCCTTTACGAAACCACGTTTTAACTTCCATAATATCAGCATCGCGCGCTCTTCGGTCTTTGTTAATTCTTCCATAACTCAAACCTATAACTTATTTTTCAGTTATACAACTATTTTTTCAGTTATTTAATTGGAAAGATGTCTTATTTTTATAACAGGCAAATAATCAGTGTATTAAAATTTTAGGTATAGTGGCTTAACTGGCGATGCTTACTTTATATTCATCCCTGAAAATCTTATAAAACGCTAAGGTATGTAAAGCATATACCATTAAAATAAGAGTTAAAACAAGTTGGCTCGTATTTTTAAACCATTCAGCAGGTGTATCTTTTATGAACAATGATGAAAACAACATAATTAGCGGGATGGTGCTGTATCTTACCCAAACAAACCTG
>CAISKH010000567.1 GCA_903885865.1 uncultured Mucilaginibacter sp. | reverse complement strand
ATATTTTCGGCTGATGCCACCAGGTCCATAGCGCCGCCCATTCCTTTTACCATTTTGCCGGGTATTTTCCAGTTGGCTATATCCCCGTTTTCTGATACTTCCATCGCCCCCAGTATGGTGAGGTTTACCTTTCGCGCCCGTATCATACCAAAACTCACCGCCGAATCAAATATAGCCGAGCCCGGCAGCATGGTAATGGTTTGTTTACCAGCGTTTATCACATCAGCATCTTCCTCGCCTTCAAACGGGAACGGCCCCATGCCCAGCAACCCGTTTTCCGATTGCAGCACTACATCCATATTCGCAGGGATATAATTTGCACATAATGTTGGTATGCCGATACCTAAATTAACATAGTAACCGTCTTTTATTTCTTTGGCAATGCGTTTTGCTATTCCTTCTTTGTCGAGCATTATTTCTTTCTTACCGTTCTTTGTTCAATTCTTTTTTCATAATCCACTCCCTGGAATATCCGGTGCACATAAATACCCGGTGTATGTATATGATCCGGGTCCAGTTCGCCCGGTTCTACCAGTTCTTCTACTTCGGCAATCGTAATTTTCCCTGCCATAGCCATAACCGGGTTAAAGTTGCGCGCGGTAGAGTGGTACACCAGGTTACCCATGGTATCGCCTTTCCATGCTTTAACAATGGCGAAATCGGCATCAAAGGCCAGCTCCATTAAATAGTCTTTACCGTTAAAATTACGGGTCTCTTTTCCTTCAGCCACTTCGGTACCTATACCTGCGGGGGTGAAAATAGCAGGCATACCATAACCTGCTGCCATACAACGTGTTGCTAAGGTTCCCTGGGGTATTAGTTCAACTTCCAGTTCACCGCTAAGCAGCTGTCGTTCAAACTCAGCATTTTCACCAACGTATGACGATATCATCTTTTTAACCTGGCGCTGCTTCAGCATCAACCCGATACCAAAATCATCGACCCCGGCATTGTTTGATATACAAGTAAGCCCTTTCACCCCCTTTTTAACCAGCGCGGTAATGCAGTTTTCGGGCAGGCCACATAAGCCGAACCCGCCCAGCATGAGGGTCATGCCATCAGTAATATCATAGATGGCTTCATTGGCATTGCTAAAAACTTTATTCATGAATTATAATTGATGCGGGTAAAATTACTAAATCATAACTTTAAAGACTTACGAAGTTTTTAAAACTTCATAAGTCTTACTTTACGCATAAGAATTTTTTAACGTCAATTTTATAACTCATTGATAAACAACCTAAAGCAGTGTTCACGCTTTTGGAGCGTGAACGCCCGTGAACACTTCGTGAACGCGTATCGTCCTGAAAAAGAGTGTTGTAAATCAAAACCGCGCTATTTCAGATACACATACGTTATCCCATCCCCGCCCCTGTCGGCATGTTCATCTTCCATGCGGTCTACCTGGTCGTATTTTTTGAGGTATTGGCGTATCATTTTCCGCAATATGCCATCGCCCCTGCCATGAAGTATCTTTAAATTGCCGAAACCCATCATCAGCGCTCTATCCAATAATCGGTCAATGGCCGACAACGCGTCTTCGGTACGCATTCCGCGCACATCAATTTCGGGACTAAAACCGGCGAGGTCATTGGTATGGCTATTAAAGCTCCTCCTCACCTCTTTAGGTACAGTCGATTTAGCCACCTTTTGAACCCGCTTTTTCTTAGCCACCGTCCGCAGATCGCCAATGGCAATAATTACATTATCCCTCGTTATTTCAATTACCTGCCCCGTAGTTTCAGAGTCGGTTAACTTTACCCAATCGCCTACTTTTAATTCGATTTCGATTTCGATTGCTGCCTGCTTAGCAACATCCAGTTTAACCGTATTTTTTTGCAGTTCGCGGTTTAGGTTTTCACGCAGATTTTTTGTTTTTTCTTTATCGGCGTTATTGCTTTTTATTTCGGCTATGGTGTTTTCAACCAGTTTATTGGCATCCAGGATAATATTTTTAGCCTGTTCTTTAGCCTCCCTGATCAATACCTTTTTATTTTCGTAGAGATAGCTTTTTAGTTTTTCATTTTCGGCTAAAAGCGCGTTTACCTGCTGTTGTTGTTTTTCCAGTTTAACGCGGGTATCAAGTATTTCTTTCTTTTCACGTTCCAGGCCAACCAATAAGGTATCCACACTTTTTTGCCCCGCGCTTATTTTGTTCCTGGCGAGGTTAAGCACCTGTTGCGGCAAGCCAATTTTTTGTGCGATCTCGAAAGCGTAGGAACTGCCCGGTTTACCCACTTCCAATATATAAAGCGGCTGCATTTCTACATTATTAAACAGCATAGAAGCGTTCTCTATGCCTTCGGTATTCCCGGCAAAAATTTTAAGGTTGGAGTAGTGCGTAGTCACCATCCCTTTAACCTTTTTATGGTTCAATGATTCCAGCACTGCTTCGGCAATCGGCCCGCCAAATTGCGGATCTGTCCCTGTACCAAACTCATCAATCAATATTAACGATTTAGCATTTGCCTGCTCCACAAAGTTTTTCATTTTCGAAAGGTGCGCGCTATAAGTGCTCAAGTCGCTTTCGATAGACTGGTCATCGCCAATATCAACAAAAAACTGCCTGAATACGCCCACCTCACTGGCCTCATCTGCCGGAATTAACAAACCTGCCTGTACCATCAACTGCAACAGGCCAACGGTTTTCATACAAACAGACTTACCCCCGGCGTTGGGCCCCGATACAACTATTACGCGGTTACGTTCATCGATTTGCAGGTTTAGCGGCACAACTGTTTTATGTTCCCTTTTGAAGTTTAAAAACAGCAGCGGATGCCGTGCGTTTACCAGTTTCAACCGGGCCTCGTTAACCACCAGCGGCATTTCGCCCTCAATATCAATAGCAAACAGCGCCTTGGCACGCACAAAATCAAGTTTGGTGAGCAAGCTATGGTACGATAGTAAAAGCGGCGCATATGGCCTTAATTCGTCGGTTAGGGCAATTAATATCTTTACTATCTCGCGCCTACGCTCAAATTCCAGATCGCGTATGCGGTTGTTTAGCGTAAAAACTTCTTCCGGCTCCATATAAACGGTTTGCCCCGACGAAGATTCATCATGAATAAAACCTTTTAGTTTACGCTTGTTTTCGGCTAATAATGGTATACACAAGCGCCCGTCTCGAACAGTTAATGATCCGTCAGCCGTCCAGCCATTTGAGGCTGCGTTT
>CAISKH010000566.1 GCA_903885865.1 uncultured Mucilaginibacter sp. | reverse complement strand
ATTGGCATACCAACGTTATGTGCAAATTATATCCCTGCGAATATGGATGTAGTGCTGCAATCGGAAAACGGGTTGCTGGGCATGGGGCCGTTCCCGTTTGAAGGCGAGGAAGATGCTGATGTAATTAACGCGGGAAAGCAAACCATTACCATGCTGCCGGGCTCATCTATATTTGATTCGGCCATGAGCTTTGGGATGATACGGGCGCGAAAGGTAAACCTTACCATACTGGGGGCGATGGAAGTATCAGAAAACGGGGATATAGCCAACTGGAAAATACCCGGCAAAATGGTAAAAGGAATGGGCGGCGCTATGGACCTGGTGGCATCAGCCGAAAATATTATCGTTGCCATGCAGCACGTTAATAAAGCCGGAGAATCAAAATTATTGCCCAAATGTACCCTTCCGTTAACCGGTATTAATTGCGTTAAAAAAATCGTAACAGAATTGGCTGTACTGGACGTATTGCCCGGTGGCGGATTTAAACTATTGGAACGCGCGCCAGGCGTGAGTATGGAAGAAATTATAAAGGCAACCGCCGGAAAACTGGTAATTGAAGGGGATGTGCCGGAGATGGAGATAAATTAATTACTTCCCGCTCTTGCCTGACCAGTGCACGTTAAGAAACTTCCATCCCTTAGCCGTATGTTGAACCGTAGCGGTTAAATAGCCTTCATAAACAGTTGTTTTATTGGTATTGTCGGTTATATCCTCATAGTAATTGGCCGCCATTATAGCAAATTCGGGAGTAAGTGCCTCCACACGAATAGCCGACCAATGCAGGTTTATACTTCGTAATTGCTTTACTAATGTTTCCTTTACAAATGATTCGGCAGTTTTATAGTCGGGGAGAGCCAAAAACCCGTCATTTGCCATAAAGAAGTGGGGCGAGTTTTCAAAATGATCCAGCCAGGCAATCGGACCTCTTGCTGAAACATCTTTCGCTGTTGCATCTGCTAATCGCAGAACACTGTCTTTTTCAGCCGTTACTTGTTCGGTTGTTAATGTTGCTGGATTTTGTTGGCAGGAGGTAAATAAGCACAGTATTAATGCCAGGCACGTCAAGTTGAATTTCATTATTCTTTGATTTTTTATTAAAAATACAAAGAACTATTTATCAACCAAATACAATCTCCCTTAATTCCTTTGATATTTCTTCGGTAACTGCCAAAATATTCTCAATGGTGTTGCTGTTATTAAAAATAACTTTGTGGCATTCGTTTTTATAGGGGAGTAGAAACTCCTTATAAGCCGGTACGACGTGGTTTATCCATTTATATAATACGTCTTCGTTAGAATAGCCACGTTCAACCAGGTCGCGTTTTAAACGACGTTCTAAGGCTATTTCCTCATCGGCATCCACAAAAATCTTCATGTCGAACAGATCGGCAATTCCCCTGAAATGTAAAATGAATAAACCCTCCACAATTATAATGGGTGCCGGTTTTATCTCCAGCAGTTTAGGCACTACATTAGGGTTATTAAACGTGTACTCTCTTTTATAAATAACCTGCCGGTTTAACAGTTGGGTAACGTCACTTTCAAATTGCTCGTAGTCAACTGTACGGGGTAGATCAAAATTATATAGTTTGTTTTCTTCGGCTGTCATATTATGTGCCACCGGGATATAATAATCATCCTGCGATAGCAAACAAACTTCATCAGCGGTAAAATGATCGAGAAAACGATTTAAAAAAAAAGTTTTCCCTGAGCCGCTCCCGCCGGCAATACCTATGATATAGGGTTTAGCCCCCCAGCCCCCTAAAGGGGGAGTATGAGGGTTATTATTCATTAGGGCTGCCGTATGTTATGTTTACGTGTACCCGTTTATCCAAAGCGCCTATTGATTCAGCAACATTTTTCGTCATGATGATGATAACATCCTTAGTTGCTTCATTATCATTAAAACCTCCAACTACTTTGGCAAAAGTAGTACGGTTGGTCATAGGATTAGTTATTTTTATAACCGTACCAACAGGGGCAGTGCGGTGAAGCACCAGTTTTTTATTCGGGTCGAGGCTGGCGTCATCTATCCAGGTGGCCACACCATTTTCGGCTTTTTCATATAAACCATAACGGTTCCTGTTAATTTTAGGATCCGCGTTGCTGCTGTCCTGTGTAGATACATAAGCTGTGGAGTCGCGTTTAGCAACAGGTCGCGCAACAGGCGGCGGCACAATGGCCGAATCTTGTTTTACCTGGATGAGCTGTCCCGGTACCAGGGTGGTTGATGTTAAGCCGTTAAGTTTTGTAATATCTTCAACAGTCGAATTAAACCGTTTGGCTATCGAATAAAGGGTTTCTCCGGCTGATACTTTATATTGTGTTGTAGCGTTAGCTGAGGTAACCGGGTTTTGTGCTTCAGGTTTGCTTTGTTGTGTATAGGAAGGCTTTGTTGCTTCTAAAAAAGGCCTGTCGGTAGGTACTTTAACAATGGCGCCGATAATTAAAGGCGCGTTTTTATTAAATTGTATAATAACGTTTGGCCTTATGTTGTAACGCCTGCCTATCGAGTAATAATTATCTTTGGGGTCCAGTTTATGCAATATCACTTTTTTCCCGTCGAGGTTCTCAATGCCAATAGAATCTAGTACCACAGGTTTAGCAAAAATTGATATTGAAAGTGTTACTAAGGCGGTAGTTAATAATAATGTTTTCAATTTCATAATAAGTTATTAGTCATCAAATTATAGGTTTAAAACCTTTAATTCTGATTTGTTTTTTATATAGATCAACAAGTTTTTATAAATTATAAACGACTCCGGCTGTAGTTTTTGTATATCGGCATTTAATAAATCCTCATAAACAAGGCCGGCATCATCCATTATATACAAGTACTGTTTTAATTGTCCTGCTGTAAGCGAGTGCAAAGATACAATTCTCAAATTATTGTGTTCAAAGTAATGCATAACGTCGCCGTGAGGTTCAATTGGCAGGGTTTGTTTTAAATAAGTAGGCGACAGTATCTGTGGAACTTCGATATAATTTTCCGGCTCTGTATCTATTGCAGGTTCATAAGGCCTTATGGCTGCACCTGTTTTAATAGCGGCTAAATACAACTTTTTAGGTTGTATTTGAACGTTGTATACTATGGGGCCATTTATAGTCAGATGATCAAAAGCGTAAGTATAATTACTCCAGCAAATAGTCGCTTTGTTATCTATAGCAATAATGCCTTTGTGTACAGGCGCGCCTTCCGACTGGTAATTATGAAGCAATAATATTGCGTCATAAGCTGCTTCCATACCGGTTAGCCATCGTTCGGGTGTGGTAACACCTGTATAGTTGGTTTTCCCGCTTAAAAGATCAATAGACGCAAACGAAACCTTTTTATCGTCGGTATCCCTGATCTCCATGAAAATAGTTTCGCTTAAGCTATCAATTTCCATGCGCCATATAACACCGGGAAATGTCTCCGTAATGAAAGGCAACAGCATTTTCATAAATTATGCAAATATGCTATTAAAATCAAAAAAGTAGCTTGGTTGTACTATTAATACCTCAACCCAAAAGTTACAAACACATTGTTATTGCTTGCATTTAAGTTAGCAGATGGGGTTAACGCACCAATAGTATACGGAGTTACGGTTTGTTGCCCGTTTATATGCATATAAGCGGCGTCAATATAATAACTGCCAATACGATAACCTAAACCTGCAGATACTGTTTTTGTTGAACTGCCATTGGTTTTTAAAGCGCTGCCCTGTATGCCATAACCACCGCGTAAAGCAATGCCACTGGTTACTTTTATCTCGACGCCTGCATGGGCGTTAATAGCGGCCTGGTAGTTGGTTTTTATTATACCGTTGTCATAAGTATTGTCGTAAATATCATTATTGCTAATGTTGGTGCTGCTATAATCAATATACTCAACATCGCCGGTTATAAAGCCGTACTGGTTAAAAAAGATGGATAACCCGCCCGCGGCTTTAAAAGGGGTACGCATATTATATATTAACGGGTAATTGGTTGGTCCACTTGAATATTTATTCCCGTTACTGAAACTTGATGATAACGCTTCATTATAAGAATCATTAACAGTGATGTAGGTCGGACTGGTTATTACTGCGCCCACACGCACATTTTCAAGTAGTTTATATATTACTCCAAACTTCGCGTTAAACCCGTCGCCCTTGGTATCCTGGGTTTGTGAATAAGTAGAATTAAAGTTCCTGTTAATCGCTACCCCATTTTCTAATACGGTTGCTATGCCAGTTTCCGTAAAATTATTTACAGAGGTATATCGCAGATTAGGGATGCCAATGCTAATGCCTAAGTATAATCGGTTACTGTAATTTGCACCCAATGACAGATCAAATTCTGTTTGCCCCCCCGACCTGGTAATACTGTTAGCCTGGGTTACACCCGGAAAGGCGTTACTTTTATAAGTTGGGTTAGTGGTGCCATACAGATCGATCAAATTTTGATCATAGGCCCAGCTTTGTAATGTTCCATCCGTTTTACCGTCAGTATTGGCAAGAGCAGCATAATAATCGGTTATAGAGCTGTTGCTATTTTTTGCGCTATAGCTAATACTTGTTCCAAAATTGTTTGTACGGTTATAACCCATGCCAAAATTAAGGCTTAGCCAGCCTTTGCTTTTGTCCGTGCCCGGAGGGCTGTTTAACCGGGAGTAAAATACAATGGCGATATTATTAAAATTCACACCGCTTTTGGTAGCATTAGTTGATTGCCCTAAATAATTTGCGTTAACATTTGAGCCATCAAATTCAGGCGTGAGGCTAACCTCTGAGCGGGTAAAAAAACCTAAACCTGCCGGGTTTCCGGCAACCGAACTCAAATCACCCCCAATGGCCGTACCGGCATTGCCAATTGCCTTTATGCGCGATGTTGACCCGGGTTGAAAAGTAGAAAAACGCACCGCGTCATTCGCATATTGAGCAAAACTGTTATAGGTAATTGCCATTAAAGCAACTACATTGAATAGGTATTTAAATCTCATTAGTTAATTTTTGTATTAGGGCCTTACAGGCCTGCCACCGCCGCCACTGCCTGAACTACCGCCGCTTGATCCACCCGAACTGCTTGAAGTATTTGAAGTGCTTGGGCTCGGATTCGATGGCTGCACAGATTGAGTTTGTATAACTGGCCTTGGATTGTCGGTTGCCTGGCGTATTGGGCGTGAATTGTTATAGGTAGTGGTAGTTGAGTTTGTTGCAACAGATGTCACTGGACGACCAGGATATATAATAGTGTTAGCAGTATTGCCACGCAGGCCGGGGCTGTTTACAATACCCAGCGATGGATTATTGCCTGTATTTGCCCGATGGAATGTTAGCGGGGGATTGCTGCTACCACCGGTACCTGTATTAGGCGGACGAGTGAGTTGTCTTCCATTATGGCGTCTTCCGCCGCCGCCAGATAGGTAAGCTATATATCCGCCTCCATAATCGAAATCGTCATACCCCCCAAAGTCATAATACCCAAAATCAAACGGTGAGTATACGCCGAAATTGTAAGGCAATTCCTGCACAGGGCTGTTCACGTAATCGTATGACTGATCGGGCACCTGATTTAAAGAAGCTCCCGATGTATAGGGTGTATAATCAGAGTTGCTAAAGTAAAAATCATCATCATAATCAAATGGCGAGGAATAACTAAAACGGTTTATACGCGACGCGTAATCGCCATAATAGTAATAATCATTGTCGGGGTTATAACTATTTTGGCGCTTGCTGGTAACATCCGCGTATTCAATCTGATCGCCGGACGCGGCCTTTGTATGATAAACATCATCACCGGTATTTGGTGTGCCGGCTAATTTATTGGTGACAGAGCAGGAACTCAGCACGATGATGCTGATAAGAACGATCCCTTTTAAAAGGTTCCTTTTCATGATTTTAGGTATTTGTTCGGTTTTTACAGGTATGTTTAGTTATTCGATGTTCTAATAACGTATAAATTTATAAATTTGACACAATAATAAGTAATTAAACAATCAAAATCTATTTCACAACAATATGAGTAAAGGCGTTATAAGTAAAGATGAAGATTATTCGCAATGGTATAACGACCTGGTAATAAAAGCCGATATGGCCGAATATTCGCCGGTTAGAGGCTGTATGGTCATTAAGCCGTATGGTTACTCAATTTGGGAAAAAATGCAGGCGGTACTGGATAAAATGTTTAAAGATACCGGCCATAGCAACGCCTATTTTCCGCTGTTTATACCAAAATCATTCTTTACAAAGGAGGCCAGCCATGTGGAAGGTTTTGCCAAAGAATGTGCGGTTGTAACTCATTATAGGTTAAAGAATGATGGAAACGGTAATATTGTGGTTGATGAAGATGCAAAACTTGAAGAGGAACTGATTATACGCCCCACGTCAGAAACCATTATATGGAATACCTATAAAGGCTGGATACAATCGTACCGCGACCTGCCCATACTGGTTAACCAGTGGGCCAATGTGGTGCGGTGGGAAATGCGTACCCGTTTGTTTTTGCGTACCAGCGAGTTTTTATGGCAGGAGGGACATACCGCCCATGCCACATCAGAAGAGGCTGTTACCGAAACCGAGCAAATGTTAAGGGTATATGCTGATTTTGCAGAAAACTGGATGGCCCTGCCGGTTATAAAGGGCAAAAAAACACCAAATGAACGTTTTGCCGGCGCGTTAGATACCTATTGCATTGAAGCATTAATGCAGGACGGCAAAGCATTACAAGCAGGAACATCCCACTTTTTAGGTCAGAATTTCGCTAAGGCCTTTGATGTTAAGTTCACGAACAGAGAAAATAAACTGGATTACGTTTGGGCAACTTCATGGGGGGTATCAACCCGCTTGATAGGGGCGCTGATCATGGCGCATTCTGATGACGCCGGGTTAGTGTTACCGCCAAAACTGGCGCCTATACAGGTAGTGATAGTACCTATTTATAAACACGACGAAGAACTGGAAAATATTACTACTTATGTAAACACGCTCATCAAAGCCTTAAAGGCAAAAGATATTTCGGTTAAGTTTGATAACCGCGATACCCATCGCCCCGGGGCCAAGTTTGCCGAATATGAGTTGAAGGGTGTGCCTTTACGCGTGGCAATAGGCAGCCGTGATATGCAAAACAAAACCGCTGAGCTGGCCCGCCGTGATACAAAAACAAAGGAGACGGTTAGCCAGGATGGTTTAACAGCTTATATTGAAGCATTATTAGAAGAAATTCAGCAAAATATTTATAAAAAAGCTTTTGCTTTCAGGGAAGAAAACACCGTACAAGTTGATTCCTATGAAGAGTTTAAACGCCTTTTGGATGAGCAGCCCGGGTTTTTATCAGCTCACTGGGATGGCACAGCCGAAACCGAGCAAAAAATTAAAGATGAAACCAAGGCTACGATCCGTTGTATACCTTTGGATAATAAACAGGAAGCGGGTAAGTGTATTTTAACGGGTAAGCCGTCCAATCAAAGGGTGTTATTTGCACGGGCGTACTAACCCCCCAACCCCCTGAAGGGGGAGTTTTTTGAAAAGGATTTAGAAGATAAAAAATATAATATTAACAACCTTCGGCTCCCCCTTCAGGGGGCTGGGGGGTAAAGTTCCCCCTTTAGGGGGCGGAGGGGGTATGAAATTCGGAACAAAAGCTATACACGCAGGGCAGGAGCCCGATCCAACAACCGGCGCTGTGATGACGCCGATATACCAAACATCAACCTACTGGCAAAAATCGCCGGGCGATAATAAGGGTTATGAGTATTCGCGCGGGACAAATCCGACACGTAAAGCATTAGAGAGTTGCCTGGCGGCATTGGAGAATGCACAATTCGGACTGGCGTTTTCAAGTGGCATGGGTGCCACGGATGCGGTAATGAAATTGCTGATGCAGGGTGACGAAGTTATTACCGGGAATGACCTCTACGGCGGCTCATACCGTATGTTTACCAGGATATTTGCTAATTATGGCATTAAGTTTCACTTTCTTGATCTGTCTGAGCCCGATAACATCAGGCACTATATCAATGATAAAACCAGGCTGATCTGGATTGAAACGCCAACTAATCCAACCATGCAAATTGTTGATATTGCAGCAGTAGCTAAGATCAGCAAAGAAAAAAACTTACTATTGGTTGTTGATAATACTTTTGCCTCACCATACCTGCAAAACCCAATCGACCTGGGGGCAGATATCGTTATGCATTCGGTAACCAAATATATTAGCGGCCATTCAGATGTGGTTATGGGGGCTTTGATGTTAAATGACGAGGATCTGTATAAGCGCCTTTGGTTCATTTATAATGCCTGTGGTGCTACACCGGGGCCTATGGATAGTTTTTTGGTATTACGCGGTATCAAGACCCTGCACCTGCGCTGTTGTTGATAGATCCTATCGTATGCTTGCGGGCTTTCTTCTTGTGGGCGGAATGGTCCAGGTGAAAATGACTCTGTCTCTGCCTCATAAGCATCTGGT
>CAISKH010000565.1 GCA_903885865.1 uncultured Mucilaginibacter sp. | reverse complement strand
CATACACACTTCACCAATAATCAAAAAGCCGAAAGGGAAAGCATTCGTAAAACATCGCGCAAAGGGTATATGCTCACCGCGCTTGGTTTTATGATTATCCTGTTGCTGGCTTATGTTGCTTCAATAGCTAAAGGCATCTTTTTTATCAATAGCTTACCGGTATTAATTGAACCGCTTGCATGGTTTGTAACCTGGACAGCTTAGGACCATAATTTTAAACATTACGTCAGCGATAGCGCGCATGTAGATATAAATGCAAAAATGCTGGGCGCTAAAATTTCATTCATGTGCCTGGGTCAAATAGCTGAAATTACCCCGGAAATTGATACCCCTGCAGCTCACAAACCTAAAAAGGTAATACCTGCAGGCAATAACCTTCGCATAGCTTAAAATAACTTTTACTTATAGAAGAAACCGTTTGTAACCTTGTGTTGCAGGCGGTTTTTTATTGGCCTTAATTTGCTTACTACTCTTCTACTCACCTATTTCTTTCCGCTTAACTATTAGGTCTACGATTATTGATAATCAAGCTTTAGCAGGATTGAGTTGCCTACTTTTGAAATAAGAATGACGGTTGGGTCGTAAACTTACAGTATGCAGAAAGTAGAAATAAGTTAGGTGGGGGGATATTCTTAAATGCGGCAATAAACACAGATTAATAACCCGGAAGCAGCATATAAGGTATCAGTAACTTCTCTTACTCGATAAGGCACTTATTACCTCTTAAAACTAAAAATGCCCGACATAAAGCCAGGCATTTTTAAAATATAAAGTCGCGGTTACTTGCTTACAAGCCTGAAACCAACATCATCATCTTTTGATTCGGGTGGAAATTTATCGCGGTTGGCAACGCGGCAATCGCGCATTGGGCCCCACCATGAACCACCGCGTACAACACGATCTTTGGTAGCTGCTGGTCCTGTAGGATTGTTTGAAGGACTGTTTGCGTAGTATTTACCATCAAACCAGTCTGAACACCACTGCCAAACATCACCGCTCATATCATACAAGCCTAATTCATTAGGCTGTTTTTGACCCACAGGATGTATTTCTCTTGAAATGATACTATCATACCAGGCAACTTTTGATGCTTCATCGCCGCCTGAAAACTTATAGCCGTGTGCCTTGCTTCCGCCCTTAGCAGCATATTCCCATTCAGCCTCGGTAGGCAGGCGATAGTTCTTACCGCTCATCTGGTTTAGCTTATTAATAAACTCCTGCGCTTCAAACCAGGTTACGTTTACAACCGGGCACTCAGCGCAGTATTTGCCCGAAGGTGTTGTTCCCATAATAGTCTTCCACTCTTTTTGGGTTACATCATATTTTCCAATATTGAAATTGGCGATAGTAACGGTGTGTCTTGGCTTTTCCCAGCCCACGCAATCAGTATCATTAGGGTTAGCGCAACCCATAGTAAATGTTCCGCCGGGTATGGCAACCATACGTGCTTCAATTGCCTTAACGGCTTCAGCCATTTTGGGATCAAGCGGAGCTGGTTTG
>CAISKH010000564.1 GCA_903885865.1 uncultured Mucilaginibacter sp. | reverse complement strand
CCCGCAACCCCCGCATTGCCGCCCAGGCTTTGCAGGGGGTTATCGCCAATAAAATGGCCCAGTACCAAAACGCCTAAAACCTGCTTATTCATTTCATTAGGATCCTGTCGTATTTGTGATAAGCGGTCATTAACGGTGGTAACCACATCGGGCGATACGGTATAATTGCTATCAGGCAATACAATATCAAAACTGATGTCGGGCTTCAATAAATTATTTTTTAAGTTGAGGTCGACATTAAACGGCAGCTTTTGTTTGTACATGGTAGTGTTTTGCGCATCGCCGCCTAATTGTTGCTGTACCAAATCAATAGGCGGCACATTAGCAACGTATATAGCTGTCAGGTCGATATTAGCGCTGGTTGGGTCTCCGGTCCAGGTTATGGTGCTGCCCTTTTTAAAGTTGAAGGTCCGTTTTACGGTAGCGTAAGCTAGGTTGTATGACCCGCTTTCCACCACATAAGTACCGGTTAAGTTTGTTTTTCCGCTTGCATCAATACCGCCATTCAGGTGCGCTTCGCCCTGCAGGTGTACTACATCGCCATTGCGTTCATCAATCACAATAGTAAATTTGGCAGCTTTGCTGATGTTAACGGTAGCAGTAACATCCAACCCTTTTAATTTGGAATTTTTTAATGAGTCCAGCCTTTTCGCCAATAATATCGAATCCAGTTTTGGGGCGTTCTCATTAATTACTTCAACAACACCTTTCCGGTCTTCTACACCCGGATCATCTTCCGGCAACACAATGGTAAGGTCGGTTTTGTCATTAACTGTTAGGGTAGCATCAATAATGGGTTTATCCATATCGCCACGTATGGTAGTATTGCTGTTGAGGTATAGTTTGCCATAATATAGTTGGTTATCTGTTTGCGTAGAATTGATCACCCTAAAATTATCTGTCCGGATATTCATTCCAAATTTAAAATCGCTAAAGGTTTTGGTATAGATCGAGCCGGATATGACGGCTTTGTTGTTGGTGGAATCGACCAGCGTAAAATCATTAAAGCGGATGCCTTCTTCATTAAACGTGATGCTCTCTTTGGGCATTGTAAAGTAAGAGTTAAGCATTGCCACATTAAAGCCAACCTGGTTAAAATTGACATCGCCCCTGATTACCGGTGCAGCAGTTGTGCCCGATATTTTTAACTGCCCTGTAATGGCACCTTTTGAGTTGCGGATACTGCCAAAGCTAAAGCCCTCAATGCTCTTCACATTCAGGTTGACGATATCAAGGGTCAGGTCAAATTTGCTTTGGGGCGTGGTATAATACAGCCCGGTTAAATTAACCTGGTTGCCTTTGCCGGTGATATTCATGGTAGCCGCGTAAGCGTTTTCGGTTTGATTGTTAACCTTAAGTGCTATGTTGCCAACCGTATCACCCTTAAAGTTAAAGTCGTTAATAGTTAAGGCTGTAGTGAATTTCATCGATTTTTGAAAGTCGCTTATATTTGCATCGCCATTAATTACACCACCCACCTGCAGCGAATCTTGTTGCGCTAACCGCGTTAAAGTTTCAATATGGAAGTTTTTAAAGTTGACGGCAATGGGCGAATTCATTTCTGCCGAGCTGCTGTTCACGCTCAATATTTGGTTGCTGTTACTAATTGTAAAGTCTTTTGCCAAAATGCCTTTACTGCCAAATTGTAAAGCATTATCAGCATTAACTGCCCATGGCGTATAATTCAACAATAACCCGTTTTGCAGGAAACTAAACTGGTACTCGTTGGGCAAAACGCTGAATACACCTGCAATACGGTAACGCTCCTTTTTAGCGGCATCCCTAACCTGCAGGCTGATATTTAATTT